>NZ_JBSFJV010000023.1:0-97615 GCF_053598235.1 Kitasatospora sp. NPDC001159 | reverse complement strand
CCGCGAGGATCTGGCCCGACTCCTCACCGGCATCACGCCACGAGCGACGGAGACCCGACCCCGCAGTGGTACCGAGGAGCGGCCGAAGCAGGTCACTTGACCGGCAGGGCGACCTTCCCCCAGGAGCCGTTGCTCAGCGCGGAGGTGGCCCAGTACCAGGCGACGAGCCCGGAGACGGCCGCGATCCAGCCGGCTGCCTTGGCGAGGCCGCCGTACCCACCGAAGGTGGCGATGGCGGACAGCACCAGGGAGACCGTCAGCAGACCGTAGACGGTGCGGCTGAACAGACCGGCGCCCCAGCTGGCCGCCGTGAGGCTGAGGGCGAGCAGGGCCCACAGCAGCAGGAACAGACCGGCGGCGTTCTTGCTCGCGCCGCCGGCCACCGACCAGGTCGCCCAGAAGGCGCCGAGGCTGGTGAAGGCGGTGCCGGTGAAGCCCTCGCCGCGGCGGAGCTGCCACAGGCCCGCGATGAAGAGGGTGACGCCGCCGAGCAGGTGGGCGAGGTGGGCCGCGTCCCCGACACCGGTGCCGTGCAGGATGCCGGTGGAGAGCAGACCGTAGGCGAGCAGTGTCAGGCCGAGGGCGAGGTAGCCGAGATTACCCGCGTCGGCTCCGGTGGAGCGGGCGTTCGATGCCCCGGTAGCGTCGTTGCTCACCGGAGGCTCCTTTCACTCTGGGCGCGCGCAGGGCGCAGTGACGCTTGGTGTCGTTTCGATGAGTGGGTGCGCGCGACCGCGCCGAGGGCGCACGGCGAAAGGCGTGCGCGGGCAGCGGTCAGAAGTGAGGTCAGAAGTGACGGGTCAGCGGAGAGCCGCTGGTCACGTCCCCGCCGGGGGATTCCCCGGTGAGATCGGTGTACCCGGCCTTGCTTGCTTGTACCCTTGTGAAGATAACAATTTGTGACCGTGTCACCTGTGGAATGCTCACGACTGGCGCTGGTTGGGCACCCGCAGGGTCAGGATCGCCATGTCGTCGGACGGCGGCTCCGGGGCGAAGCGTTCGACCGCGCGTTGCACCCGCATCGCGACCGCGCCGGCGGTCAGGCCGGTGCAGCCGGTGAGCACCTCGGCCAGGCCGTCGTCGCCGAGCATCCGCCGGCCCTCGCGGCGTTCGGTGACGCCGTCGGTGACGCAGAGCAGGACCTCGCCGGGGGCGAGCACCAGGTGTTCGGCGGTGAGGTCGAGGTCGTCCATGACGCCGAGCAGCGGTTGCGGGGTGGCGGCGCGGTCCACCCGGCCGTCGGTGCGCAGTCGCAGCGGCAGCGGGTGGCCGGCGCAGACCAGGGACAGTTCGGTGCTGCCGTCCGGGCGGGGCGTCAGTTCGCCGTAGAGCAGAGTGAGGAAGCGGCTGCGCGAACCCTCGTCCAGGATGGCCGCGTTGAGCCGGCGAAGCACCTGCGGGGCGTCCAGGCCCTCGCGGGCGAGCAGCCGCAGCGAGTGCCGGGCCAGGCCGGTGACCGAGGCGGCCTCGGGGCCGGTGCCGCAGACGTCACCGATGGCGAAGCCGTAGGTGCCCTCGCGGATGGTGAACAGGTCGTAGAAGTCGCCGCCGACCTCGTTGCCCTCGCCGGCGGCCTGGTAGTAGACGTCCACCTCGACGCCGGGGATCTCGGGCAGGTCCGGCGGCAGCAGGCTGCGCTGCAGGGCCTGGCTGGTCGCGGTGCGCTCGGAGTAGAGACGGGAGTTGTCCAGGGCGAGGGCGGCCCGGCGGGAGAGGTCCTCGGCGAGTTCGAGGATCTCCTGGCGGAACCGGACGCCGGACGGGACGCCGAGTGCGAGCAGGCCGATGACCCGGTTGCGGGCGGTCAGCGGCAGCACCACGGTCTCGCCGAGCAGGCCGGCCAGTTCGGGGCTGTCGGTCAGGCCCCGGGCTTCGGCGGTCTCGGTGGGCGCGGCCCAGAAGCGGACGCCGTGGGTGGGGCCGGCCTCGGGGGCGGGGGTCTTGTCGAGCAGCTCGCGCAGCGGGTCGATCCGGTCCTCGTCCTCGTGCAGGACGAAGGCGAGGCCGGCCGAGGAGCCGTGGTCGCCGTTGGTGTAGACGGCGCACCAGGAGGAGAGGGTGGGGACGGCCATCTGGGCCATCAGTGCGAGGGTCTGCTCGTGTTCGAGGGTGCCGGCCAGCAGGTCGGAGGCCTCGACGAGGAAGGAGAGCGAGCCGCGGCGCAGCCGTTCGAGCTCGGTCAGCCGGGTGCTCTCGACGGCCAGGGCGACCCGGTCGGCGGCGAACTGCAGCCGCAGCGCGTCCTCGTTGTCGTAGCGGCCGGGCACGGCGGTGGCGATGCCGAGCGAGCCGATCAGCCGGCCTTCGACCTTGAGCGGGACGGTGACCAGGGAGCGCATGCCGCTGTCGGTGAGCAGCGGCATGCCGGTGGGGCGGGTGGCGAGGTCCTCGTGGACGGAGGGCAGCCGGGCGGAGTCGTAGCGGTTGCCGGTCCCGACCGGGAAGCGGGCGTGCCGGCGGTGTCCGGTGTTGAGGCCGGTGACGGCGCGGACCTCGAACTCGGTCTCGTCGTCGGTGGTGAGCAGCAGGTACGCGGCGTCGGCGTCGAGCAGGTCGCGGGCGCGTTCGACGGTGCGCTGCAGCAGGGTGTCGAGGTCGTCGGTGGCGACCGGGCCGGCCAGCAGGTCGAGCCGTGGAGCGGCCGGGTCGGGGCGCTCGCCGGGCAGGGCGCGGGCGGGTGAGCGCAGCACGGCGCGGTCGGGTTCGAGGACGAGCAGACAGAGGGTGGAGGGGACGCCCTCGGTGTCGCGCACGCGTACCTGGACGCCGTACACCTCGACCTCCTCGCCGTCGGCGCGGCGGATGCCGTAGCCGCCCTCCCAGCGGGCCAGCCGCAGGGTGTCGGTGAGGCCGAGGCCGCGGCCGGGGGACTGCGGCCAGGCCGCGAGGTCCGCCCAGGGGCGGCCGAGGACGGCGGCGGTGGGGTACTGGAAGAGGGCCTCGGCGTCCGGGTTCCAGGCCAGGACCCGGCCGTCCTCGTCGAGCTGGACGACGGCGACGTGCACCGGTCCGGGGCTGCTGGGCAGGTCGCTGCCGGGGGTGGCGGGGACGGCGTAGCGGGTGCCGACCACGTGCGCGGGCAGAGCGAGCCGGAACCAGACGGTCTTCCGCCCGGCCGCGTACTCGACGCCCCAGCGTTCGGCGAGGGCGGAGCACATCAGCAGGCCGCGGCCGCCCTCGCCGTCCGGGTCGGCGTAGCGGTGTCCGTCGCCGAGGAAGGGCAGGCCGCGCTCGGGGTGGTGGTCGGTGACCTCGATCCGGACGGTCTCCTCCTCGCGCAGGCAGCAGACCTCGGCGGCGGTGCCGGCGTGCACGACGGCGTTGGTGACCAGTTCGCTGACCAGGACGACGGCGTCGTCGACGACCTCGGGCAGGCCCCAGCCGAGCATCGCGTCCCGGACGAAGCCCCGGGCGGCGGCCGCGGACCGGCCGTCGGGGTCGAAGGTGGCGGCTGCGCGCGCGGTGACCACGTTGCCACTTCTCCTCTGCATGCTCTCGCCCTGGCTGTCCGGGGTGCGGCGCCGACTCCCGGTGCGCGCCGTCGGGGTGAGCGGCGGCGCTGGGTCGGGTCCTGGCCCGGTGCAGCGCTCCACCCTACTTTCCGCTTGGTTCCCCGTGGGGGCGGGGCCGTGAAACAGGCACCTGAGGGTGATTCTGCCCACCTGTTTCGGACGGTGCGGTACCAACCGAGCGCAACCAGCCGTATACCCGGCGACAGTACTGCCAGACTGGGGGGTCCGCGACGGCCGGTGGGAGCAGTACGGTCGTGTGGGTGCCGGTGTGCCGTGTGAGCCCGCCGGTACGCAGCCCAGCCGGGCCGGTGCCCGGGTGCGTGCTGTACGGCACGGCGGTCACCGGACAGTTCACGATGTGGGAGGGGCCCGTTGAGTTCGGCCACCAGGGACGCAACCAAGGACGCAACCGGTACGACGCCGCCCGCTCCGCGCGGCGGGTACTCCGGGACGGCGCCGCGGAACGCGGCCGGCCGGCGGGCGGGCCACAACCGTGGTGTGGAGCCGGCCGACCTGCGCAAGCTGCTGGCCGCGCTGACCGCGATGCGGGACGGCAACTTCCGTCGCCGGCTGACGGTTCCGGGCGACGGGCCGCTGGCGGAGATCGCCGCGGTGTTCAACGAGGTCGCCGAGCGCAACCAGCACCTGACCGGTGAACTGGCGCGGGTGCGGCGGGCGGTGGGCCGTGAGGGCCGGCTGAACGAGCGGTTGGAGACCGGCGCGGGCGAGGGCGCCTGGATGGCGGCCGTCGACAACTGCAACGCGCTGATCGACGACCTGGCCCGGCCGATGGCCGAGGTGGGCCGGGTGCTGACCTCGATCGCCGAGGGCGACCTGGACCAGAAGATGGAGCTGCGCTCGCTGCACAGCAACGGGGTCAGCCACCCGCTGCGCGGCGAGTACCTGAAGATCGGGCGGACCGTCAACGGTCTGGTGGACCAGCTCTCCGAGTTCACCGACGAGGTGACCCGGGTGGCCCGCGAGGTGGGCACCGAGGGCAAGCTCGGCGGTCAGGCCAAGGTCCGTAGCGTGTCGGGCAGTTGGAAGGACCTGGCGGACTCGGTCAACACCATGGCGGGCCGGCTGACCGCGCAGGTGCGCAACATCGCGCAGGTGACCACGGCGGTGGCCAAGGGCGACCTGTCCCGCAAGGTCACGGTGGACGTGGCCGGCGAGATGCTGGAGCTGAAGAACACCGTCAACACGATGGTGGACCAGCTGAACGGCTTCGCCGCCCAGGTCACCACGGTGGCCCGGGACGTCGGCACCGAGGGCCGGCTCGGCGGTCAGGCCCAGGTGCCGGGTGTGGCCGGGGTCTGGCGCGAGCTGACCGACTCGGTGAACTTCATGGCCGACAACCTGACCGGCCAGGTGCGCAACATCGCCCAGGTGACCACGGCGGTGGCGCGCGGGGACCTCTCGCAGAAGATCGAGGTGGACGCGCGCGGCGAGATGCTGGAGCTGAAGAACACCATCAACACGATGGTCGACCAACTCTCCGGCTTCGCCGAACAGGTGACCCGGGTGGCCCGCCAGGTGGGCACCGAAGGGCGGCTCGGTGGTCAGGCGCAGGTGCCCTGGGCGGCCGGAGTGTGGCGGGACCTGACCGACAACGTCAACTTCATGGCGAACAACCTCACCGACCAGGTGCGCAACATCGCCCAGGTGACGACCGCGGTCGCCAAGGGCGACCTGTCGCAGAAGATCCAGGTGGACGCGCGCGGGGAGATCCTGGAGCTGAAGAACACCATCAACACGATGGTCGACCAACTCTCCTCCTTCGCGGACGAGGTGACCCGGGTGGCCAGGGACGTCGGCACCGAGGGCATCCTCGGCGGCCAGGCGAGCGTGCCCGGGGTGTCCGGGACCTGGAAGGACCTGACCAACAGCGTCAACCTGATGGCCAACAACCTGACCAGTCAGGTCCGCAACATCGCCGAGGTGACCACGGCGGTGGCGCGCGGCGACGTGTCGAAGAAGATCACCGTCGACGCCCGGGGCGAGATCCTGGAGCTGGTGACCACCGTCAACACCATGGTCGACCAGCTGTCGGCCTTCGCCGACGAGGTGACGCGGGTCGCCCGCGAGGTGGGCACCGAGGGCATCCTGGGCGGTCAGGCGCGGGTGCGCGGGGTGTCGGGCATCTGGAAGGACCTGACCGACAACGTCAACTTCATGGCGTCGAACCTGACCGGACAGGTTCGCAACATCGCCGAGGTCGCCTCGGCGGTGGCCCGCGGCGACCTCTCCAAGAAGATCACCATCGACGCGCAGGGCGAGATCGCGACGCTCGCCGGCACCCTGAACACCATGGTCGACCAGCTGTCCGCCTTCGCGGTGGAGGTCACCAGGGTGGCCCGCGAGGTCGGCACCGACGGCACCCTGGGCGGCCAGGCGAGCGTGCCGGGCGTGGCCGGCATCTGGAAGGACCTGACCGACAACGTCAACCTGATGGCCAACAACCTCACCGGCCAGGTCCGCAACATCGCGCTGGTGATCACGGCGGTCGCCCGCGGCGACCTCTCGCAGAAGATCGACGTCGACGCGCGCGGCGAGATCCTCCAGCTGAAGACCAGCATCAACACCATGGTCGACCAGCTCTCCGCGTTCGCCGACGAGGTCACCCGGGTCGCCCGCGAGGTGGGCACCGACGGACGGCTCGGCGGCCAGGCCCGGGTGCCCGGCGTGGACGGCACCTGGCAGGACCTCACCGAGTCGGTGAACGAGCTGGCCAACAACCTGACCCGGCAGGTGCGCGCGATCGCCCAGGTCGCCACCGCGGTGACCAGGGGCGACCTGAGCCTGCGGATCGACGTGGACGCCGCGGGGGAGCTCGACGAGCTCAAGGACAACATCAACCAGATGATCGCCAACCTGCGCGAGACCACCCGCACCAACCAGGAGCAGGACTGGCTCAAGACCAACCTGGCCCGGATCTCCGGCCTGCTCCAGGGCCGCCGGGACCTGGAGGCGGTCGCCTCACTGATCATGACCGAGCTGACCCCGGTGGTCTCCGCCCAGCACGGCGCCTTCTTCCTGGCCCAGCCGGCCGGCCGCACCGCCGAGCTGATCACCGAGGACGACGACGAGAACGACACCGTGCTGCGGCTGATCGGCAGCTACGGCTACCAGCGGCGGGCGATGCCGACCACCTTCCGGCCCGGCGAGTCGCTGATCGGCCAGGCGGCGGTCGAGAAGCGGGCGATCATCGTCAAGGAGGCGCCGCCCGGCTACCTCAAGATCGCCTCCGGCCTCGGCGAGGCCTCCCCGGCCCACATCGTGGTGCTGCCGGTGCTGTTCGAGGGCCGGCTGCTCGGCGTGATCGAGCTGGCCACCTTCAGCTCCTTCACCACCGTCGCGCTGGACTTCCTCAACCAGATCGCCGACCTGATCGGCGTCACCGTCAACACCATCAGCGTCAACACCAAGACCGAGGGCCTGCTGCTGGAATCCCAGCGGCTCACCGCCGAACTCTCGATGCGATCCGCCGAATTGGAGGCGCGCCAGGAGGAACTGGAGCGCACCAACGAGGAGTTGCAGGAGAAGGCCGAGCAACTCGCCCAGCAGA
Source organism: Kitasatospora sp. NPDC001159 (assembly GCF_053598235.1). NCBI lineage: Bacteria > Bacillati > Actinomycetota > Actinomycetes > Kitasatosporales > Streptomycetaceae > Kitasatospora > Kitasatospora sp. NPDC001159. Next base: position 90,535 of record NZ_JBSFJV010000023.1, on the reverse strand, counting down.
ACCGCGACATCGAGATCAAGAACAGCGAGATCGAGGAGGCCCGGCAGGTCCTGGAGGAGCGCGCCGAACAGCTCGCCCTGGCCTCCCGCTACAAGAGCGAGTTCCTCGCCAACATGTCGCACGAGCTGCGCACCCCGCTCAACTCGCTGCTGATCCTGGCCAAGCTGCTCTCCGACAACAACGAGGGCAACCTGTCGCCCAAGCAGGTCGAGTTCGCCGACACCATCCACGGCGCCGGCTCCGACCTGCTCCAGCTGATCAACGACATCCTCGACCTGTCCAAGGTCGAGGCAGGCAAGATGGACGTCCGCCCGGCCCGGATCGCCCTGGTCCAGCTGGTCGACTACGTCGAGGCCACCTTCCAGCCGGTCGCCCTGGACAAGAACCTGGCCTTCGCGGTGCGGGTCTCGCCGGCCCTGCCGGTCACCCTGCACACCGACGAGCAGCGGCTCCAGCAGGTGCTGCGCAACCTGATCTCCAACGCGGTCAAGTTCACCGACGCCGGCGGCGTCGACTTCTCGATCAGCCCGGCCGGTCAGGACGTCCCGCAGCACGTGCGCGAGCGGCTGCTGGAGTCCGGCTCGATCCAGGGCCCGGACGACGAACTGATCGCCTTCTCGGTCTCCGACACCGGCATCGGCATCCCCGGCAACAAGCTGCGGGAGATCTTCGAGGCGTTCAAGCAGGCCGACGGCACCACCAGCCGCAAGTACGGCGGCACCGGCCTCGGCCTGTCGATCAGCCGGGAGATCGCCAGGCTGCTCAGCGGCGAGATCCACGCCCAGAGCGAGCTGGGCCGGGGGTCGACCTTCACCCTCTACCTGCCGCTGCGCTCCGAGGCCCCGGACACCGCCCCGGACGGACGCCCGGCCGAGCGTCCTGGCGTGCCAGCCATGGCCGGGCCGCGTGCCTCGGTCGGGGTGACCCCGGTGGGCCTGCCGGTGCCGGTCGGCGAGAACCCGGCCGACCACTGGGCCCAGGAGGTCCGGGAGATGGCCGAGGAGCGCCGCCGCGGGGCGGTGGAGCGTCGGCGCAGCGCCGCGCTGGAGAGCGTCGCCGCGCCCCGGGCGGTCGAGCCCGCGCAGCAGCTCCGGCTGGCCCGCGGTGACACCCGCTTCGACGGCCAGCAGGTGCTGATCGTGGACGACGACGTGCGCAACGTGTTCGCCCTGACCAGCGTGCTGGAGCAGCACGGCCTGACCGTCTTGTATGCCGAGAACGGCCGCGAGGGCATCGAGATGCTGGAGCAGCACGAGAACGTGGCGCTGGTCCTGATGGACATCATGATGCCGGAGATGGACGGCTACGCGACCACCGAGGCGATCCGCCGGATGCCCCAGTTCGCCGGGCTGCCGATCATCGCGCTGACCGCCAAGGCGATGAAGGGCGACCGGGAGAAGTCGCTGGAGGCGGGTGCCACCGACCACATCACCAAGCCCGTGGAGACCGACCACCTGCTGTCGGTGATGCACGAGTGGTTGAACGGGGAGCGTGCGCGTGAGTGAGCGAAGCGAACGAACCGTCAAGAAGTCTGTGTGCGCGGGCGCATGTGCGGTGAGGCGTGAACTCCGGGCCCTGCCCCGGGGTTCGCGCCTGCCGGTCGGTCGGTTTGCTGGCGGTCGGGCCCGGGAACCCGGTAGGGTCACCGATCGTTGCGAACAGTGACCGGATGGCGACACGCTGCTGAGCGTGCGCCGGAGCACTGGCTGCGCGCCGTTCCGGATCGGGTCACGACGGAGCGATGTGCCGGGCGAGGGGGTGCGGCTAGCATGACCGGGGTAGCGGTGGGCAGTGCGCGGGTGCCTTCACCCGGCGGCAGGCAGGCGACAGGAGGGCGGGCCCCCATGCAGAAGGCGAAGATCCTCCTGGTCGACGACCGACCGGAGAACCTGCTGGCGCTGGAGGCGATCCTCTCCGCCCTGGACCAGACGCTGGTGCGTGCCGCCTCCGGCGAGGAAGCGCTCAAGGCGCTGCTGACCGACGACTTCGCGGTGATCCTGCTGGACGTCCAGATGCCCGGGATGGACGGCTTCGAGACCGCCGCCCACATCAAGCGCCGCGAGCGCACCCGGGACATCCCGATCATCTTCCTCACCGCGCTCAACCACGGGCCGCACCACACCTTCCGCGGTTACGCGGCCGGCGCGGTGGACTACATCTCCAAGCCCTTCGACCCGTGGGTGCTGCGCGCCAAGGTCTCGGTCTTCGTCGACCTGTACGTCAAGAACTGCCAGCTGAAGGAGCAGGCCGCGCTGCTGCGGCTGCAACTGGAGGCGGGCGGCGGCGAGCCGACCCTCGGCGGGGCGTTGCTGGGCGAGTTGTCCGCGAGGCTGGCGGCGGTCGAGGAGCAGGCGGAGGCGCTGGGCAAGCAGCTGGACGGGGTCGAGGACGCCGGGGTGGCCGCCACCGCGGGGCACCTGGAGCGCAAGCTCGCTGGCCTGCGCCGGGCCCTGGACGCGATGCGCCCGGGCAGCTCGTAGGCCTTCCGCCGGACCCGCGCGGACCGCTCGCCGTACGCCCGCGAACCTTTCGCCGTGCGTTCGCCCGTCCGGGTGGTTCGACGGCGCGCCCGGGTGAAAGCCGGTCAGCGTGACGGTGCGTCTGCGACACGTCCGGGCGCCCCGGCTCGGCCGCATGTGCACCGGTGGTCCACACCGGTAGGCTGCTGACCCATGGCCACTCGCACGCCCGGAAACGCAGCACGCAAGCCGGCTCCGGGACCGTCCAGGAAGGCCGCGGCGAAGGCCCCCGGCAAGCCGCCCGCGAAGAAGGCGGCAGCTCGCAAGGCCCCCGCGAAGAAGGCGGCCGCCAAGTCGGCCCCGCCGCCACCGCCGCCGTCCCGTTCGGGACTGATGCGTCTCCTCAACGTCCTGGCGAGCCCGATCGCCGCGGTCTTCCGCGGCGTCGGCGACGGGGCCAAGAACCTCCACCCGGCCCACCGCAAGGACGGGCTGGGCCTGGTGCTGTTCGCGCTCGCGATGGTGACCGCCGCCGGCACCTGGTTCAGCCCGCAGGGCTGGCTGGGGGAGGGGGCCACCGCCGTGGTGTCCGGACTGTTCGGACGGCTCGACGTGCTGGTGCCGTTCCTGCTGGCCGGGATCGCGATCCGGCTCTGGCGCCACCCGGAGCTGCCGGAGGCCAACGGCCGGATCGTGATCGGGCTGAGCGCGCTGCTGGTCGGCGTCCTCGGCCTGGTCCACATCGGCTGCGGCGCGCCCATGATGGGCAGCGGCGCCTCCCGGATAAGGGCGGCCGGCGGGATCATCGGCTGGGCCGCGTCCACCCCGATGATGGCCGCCGCCGGTCCGGCGCTGGCCGTGCCGCTGCTCCTGCTGCTGGCCTTCTTCGGCCTGCTGGTGGTCACCGCCACCCCGGTCAACCGGATCGGCGAGCGGGTGCGGGGGATGGGGATACGGCTCGGCGTGGTCGAGCCCGGTCCGGAGGACGAGGCGCGCTGGGGGCGTACGCCGGAGCGTGAGCTGTCCAGCGATCCGCCGGAGGACGCCGACCCCGACGCGCTGCCCTTCACCGTGGACACCGACGGTGACGACCCGACGGACGAGGTGGCGGCCCGCCGTCGCCGTCGGCGGCGCAAGCAGGGCGCCGACCCCGAGGAGCAGCCGGAGGCCGTCCGGGTCTCGCTGGACAAGGAGCCGCTGGACCCGTACGCCACCCGCGACCTGGCCGCCGGCGCGGCCGCCGACCTGGACGGCGCGCTGGTCTACGGCGTGCCCGCCTCCTCGGCGGTGGCGGACATGATGCACCAGGTCAAGGACCTCACTGCCCCGCCGGAGGAGCCCGCCGTCCCGGCCGCCCGCAGCGGCGGCCCGGGCGCGCCCGCGGAGCACGGCCCGGCGCCGGTGCGGATGGAGCAGCTCCAGCTTGCCGGGGACATCACCTACTCGCTGCCCCCGCTCGACCTGCTGGAGCGCGGCGGCCCGGCCAAGGCCCGCAGCGCGCTCAACGACGAGGTGGTGGCCCAGCTCACCGGCACCTTCGCCGAGTTCAAGGTGGACGCCAAGGTCACCGGCTTCACCCGGGGCCCGACGGTCACCCGCTACGAGGTCGAGCTCGGCCCGGCCGTCAAGGTGGAGCGGATCACCGCGCTCGCCAAGAACATCGCGTACGCGGTGGCCAGCCCGGACGTGCGGATCATCAGCCCGATCCCGGGCAAGTCCGCGGTCGGCATCGAGATCCCCAACCGGGACCGCGAGATGGTCAACCTCGGCGACCTGCTGCGCTCGCGCACGGCCGCCGAGGACACCCACCCGATGGTCGTCGGCATGGGCAAGGACGTCGAGGGCCACACCGTGATGGCCAACCTCGCCAAGATGCCGCACATCCTGGTGGCCGGTGCGACCGGAGCGGGGAAGTCGTCCTGCATCAACTGCCTGATCACCTCGATCCTCGCCCGGGCCACCCCGGACGAGGTGCGGATGGTCCTGGTCGACCCCAAGCGGGTCGAGCTGACCGCGTACGAGGGCATCCCGCACCTGATCACGCCGATCATCACCAACCCGAAGAAGGCCGCCGAGGCCCTCCAGTGGGTGGTGCGCGAGATGGACATGCGCTACGACGACCTCGCGGCGTACGGCTTCCGGCACGTGGACGACTTCAACGCGGCGGTGAAGGCCGGCAAGGTCACGCCGCCGCTGGGCAGCGAGCGGGAGCTCACGCCGTACCCGTACCTGCTGGTGATCGTCGACGAGCTGGCCGACCTGATGATGGTCGCGCCGCGCGACGTCGAGGACTCGGTGGTCCGGATCACCCAGCTGGCCCGCGCGGCCGGCATCCACCTGGTGCTCGCCACCCAGCGGCCCTCGGTGGACGTGGTCACCGGTCTGATCAAGGCCAACGTGCCGTCCCGGCTGGCCTTCGCGACCTCAGCGATGGCCGACTCCCGGGTCATCCTGGACCAGCCCGGCGCGGAGAAGCTGATCGGCAAGGGCGACGCGCTCTTCCTTCCGATGGGCGCGAGCAAGCCGATCCGCATGCAGGGCGCGTTCGTCACCGAGGCGGAGATCGCCAAGGTGGTGCAGCACTGCAAGGACCAGCTGAGCGCCGTCTACCGGGACGACGTGACGGTCGGCGGCGGGCCGAAGAAGGAGATCGACGAGGAGATCGGCGACGACCTGGACCTGCTGATCCAGGCGGCCGAGCTGGTGGTCTCCACCCAGTTCGGCTCGACGTCGATGCTCCAGCGCAAGCTCCGGGTCGGCTTCGCCAAGGCGGGCCGGCTGATGGACCTGATGGAGTCGCGCGGCATCGTCGGTCCGAGTGAGGGTTCCAAGGCCCGCGACGTCCTGGTGAAGCCGGACGAGCTGGACGGCGTCCTGGTGACCCTGCGGGGCTGAGAGCGGCCCCGCAGGGCTGATGGACCGTGCCCTCCGGGTGTGTTCACTCGTTCGGAGGAGGGTAGGCGCGGCGTGGGGGCTCGTCCTCGAACTCCCGCAGACGGGAGTTCGAGGACGAGCCCCGAGGAACCGAACGTCCGTACGTCGCGTCACAGGCCGGAAAGCGCACCCCGGCCAGGGAGATGTCGCGGCCCCGCGGGCCCCCGCTGACGACCGGTCAGCGGGGGGTGGGCCCCGGTCGGAGCGGGCACGCGCATTTGCGGCCCGTCCGCTTGAGAAACGATCCGCCCACGCCCCTAGACTGTTCTCCAGCAGGTGGCCATCCGCTCGAAAGGCGTGCCCCGTGACCATCGGCAAGTCCTCCGACCGCGAGAACGCCCCGTCGTCCGTCGAGCCGACCGACGACGCGAGGCAGGCGGCCGATGCCCCGAGCATCGGCCGGGTGCTGTCCGCCGCCCGGATCGAGGCGGGACTCACGGTGGACCAGGTGAGTACCGCCACCCGCGTGCGGGTGCCGATCGTCCATGCCATCGAGGGGGATGACTTCGGCTGCTGCGGCGGCGACTTCTACGCCCGCGGGCACATCCGCTCGATCGCCCGGGCGGTCGGCGTGGACGGCGAGGCGCTGGTAGCCCGCTACGACGCCGCGCACGGCGGCTCACCGGCCGTCAAGCGCCCGGCCGCCCAGTTGGTCGACAGCGGCCCGATCAGGGTGCCCAGGCGCAGCCGGCCGAACTGGGCGGCGGCCATGGTCGCCGCGATCGTCGCGGTGGTCGTGCTGATCGGCTTCAACCTGGTGAGCGGCAAGGGCGGTCACGGCACCACCGGCTCCGCCAGCGCGCCGCTGCCCAGCGGCTCCGGCACCGGCTCGGTCGCCCCGGCCACGCCCACCGTCGAGCCGTCGGCGCCCGCGCCGAGCGCCGCCGCGATCGCCGCCGTCCCGGCCGACAAGGTCACCGTGAAGCTGGTCGCCCAGGGCACCAGCTGGGTCTCGGCGATGGACAGCAACGGCAAGTCGCTGTTCCAGAACAACATCAGCGACGGCCAGGACCAGACCTTCACCGACCCCAAGCAGATCAAGCTGGTGCTCGGCAACGGCGGGGCCGTGCACGCGTACGTCAACGGCAAGGACCTCGGAGTCCTCGGCAAGGACGGCCAGGTGGTGCACGTCACGTACACCCCCGGAGACCCGCAGGCTGGCTGACCACAGGGGTCGGCGAGGGCCGTTGATGATCAGCTGATCCATGGCGGGTGACCTCCGGGGCGAACGGCACCGGAGGCCGCGCGTTAATCTTGGGCCTATGCCTGAACGCCGCACTGTCGCCCTTGTCACGCTCGGATGCGCCCGCAACGAGGTGGACTCCGAGGAACTCGCCGGGCGACTGGAAGCCGACGGCTGGTTGCTCGTCGATGACGCCGCCGAGGCGGACGTCGCCGTCGTCAACACCTGCGGCTTCGTCGAAGCCGCCAAGAAGGACTCCGTGGACGCCCTGCTGGAGGCCAACGACCTCAAGGGGCACGGCCGCACCCAGGCCGTCGTCGCGGTCGGCTGCATGGCCGAGCGGTACGGCAAGGAGCTCGCCGACGCGCTGCCCGAGGCGGACGGCGTGCTCGGCTTCGACGACTACGCGGACATCTCCGACCGCCTGCAGACCATCCTCTCCGGCGGCCACCACGCCCCGCACATCCCGCGCGACCGCCGCAAGCTGCTGCCGATCAGCCCGGCCGAGCGGCAGTCCGCCGCCGAGGCCGTCGCGCTGCCCGGCCACGGCGCCGAGGCCGCCGCCGAGCCGATCGCCGACCTGCCCGACGGCCTCGCGCCCGCCTCCGGCCCGCGCACCCTGCGCAAGCGGCTGGACGACAGCCCGGTGGCCTCGGTCAAGCTCGCCTCCGGTTGCGACCGGCGCTGCTCCTTCTGCGCCATCCCGGCCTTCCGCGGCTCGTTCATCTCCCGCCGCCCCTCCGACGTGCTGCACGAGGCGCAGTGGCTGGCCGAGCAGGGCGTCCGCGAGATCGTCCTGGTCAGCGAGAACAACACCTCGTACGGCAAGGACCTCGGCGACATCCGGCTGCTGGAGACGCTGCTCGGCGAGATCTCCGCGTTCGAGGGCATCGAGCGGGTCCGGGTCTCCTACCTGCAGCCGGCCGAGATGCGCCCGGGCCTGATCGACGCGATGACCGGCACCACCGACGTGGTGCCCTACTTCGACCTGTCGTTCCAGCACTCGGCGCCCGCCGTGCTGCGCCGGATGCGCCGCTTCGGCTCCACCGACCAGTTCCTGGAGCTGCTGAAGACCATCCGCGACAAGGCCCCGCAGGCCGGCGCCCGGTCCAACTTCATCGTCGGCTTCCCCGGTGAGACCGAGGAGGACTACGCCGAGCTGGAACGCTTCGTCACCCACGCCGGGCTGGACGCGATCGGCGTCTTCGGCTACTCCGACGAGGACGGCACCGAGGCCGCGACCTACGACGGCAAGCTGCCCGAGGACGTGGTCGCGGACCGGCTGAGCCGACTGAGCCGCCTCGCCGAGGAGATGACCGCCCAGCGGGCCGAGCAGCGGATCGGCACCGAGGTCGAGGTGCTGATCGAGTCGATCGAGGACGGCGTGGTCGAGGGCCGCTCCGCCCACCAGGCCCCGGAGACCGACGGCCTGACCACGCTGACCGGCGTCGAGAACCCGGAGATCGGGCAGTTCTGGCGGGCCACCGTGGTGGCCAGCGAGGGCGTCGACCTGATCGCCGAGGCGCAGGAGCGGGTGCGACTGTCCGGTGCTTCGGGGGCCGAGGCTCCGGGAGCCGGGGAATGACCCAGGGGCCCGGCGCCCCGGCCGCGGCCCACCCGGGCAGACCGGCGGCCGCCCTGCCGTCGGCGCCGGGGGTGTGGAACATCGCCAACGTGCTCACGATGGTCCGGGTGCTGCTGGTCCCGGTCTTCGTGGCACTGCTGTTCGCCGACGGCGGGCACAACCCCAAGTGGCGCTCGGTCGCCTGGGCCGCGTTCGCGATCGCGATGATCACCGACCTGTTCGACGGTGAACTCGCCCGCCGCAAGGGCCTGGTCACCGACTTCGGGAAGATCGCCGACCCGATCGCCGACAAGGCGATCATGGGCTCGGCGCTGATCGGCCTCTCGCTGCTCGGCGACCTGCCCTGGTGGGTCACCGTGGTGATCCTGGCCCGCGAGCTCGGCATCACGCTGATGCGCTTCTGGGTGATCCGCTACGGGGTCATCCCGGCCAGCCGCGGCGGCAAGCTCAAGACGCTGACCCAGGGCACCGCGGTCGGCATGTACGTCCTGGCCCTGACCGGGTGGCTGGCCACCGGGCGGGCGGTCCTGATGGGCCTGGCGGTGCTGCTGACCGTCGGCACCGCGCTGGACTACGTCGGACAGGCGCTGCGACTGCGCCGCGAGGGCATGGCCGCGGAGCGCGCGGACCGGTGAGCGACGGGGGAGACCAGGTGGCGGACTACGAGCTGGCTGAGCGGGCGCACGCCGCGCTGCGGGCCCAGGGGGGCACCCTGGCCGTCGCCGAGTCGCTGACCGGCGGGCTGCTGGCCGCCGCCCTGGTCGACGTCCCCGGGGCCTCCGCGACCTTCCGCGGCTCGGTCACCGCGTACGCGACCGAGCTGAAGGCCTCGGTGCTCGGTGTGGACGAGGGCCTGTTGGACGTGTACGGTCCGGTTCACCCGGTGGTCGCCCGGCAGATGGCCGAGGGCGTGCGCGGGCTGCTGGGGGCCACGTACGGACTCGCGACGACCGGGGTGGCCGGTCCGGAGCCGCAGGACGGTCAGCCGGTGGGCACGGTACACCTGGCGGTGGCCGGCCCGGGGGGAACTCTGGTCAGTTCGCCCGTGCTGTCGGGCGGTCGTGCCACAATCCGTCACGGGGCGGTGACCGCCGCACTGGAGCTGCTCGTCGGCCGGCTCGCTCGATAGGGGCCCGCCGGAGGATCTCCACCGAACCGAGATCCCTCGAACTGGCGCGCGGGTACGGCGCGCCTGGAGGATCGTGTTACATCCAAGGTCCTGGTTGGGCAGAAACCAGGTGGCGAACGAGTTGCGTGATGGTGGCCGGGTGGGCCGCGTCGGGTACCACGAGGGGCCCGCGAACCCGGGTGCGACACCGGAACGAGGAGGGGGACGGCCTTGCAGCCCAGAGTGAACACGACCGGGGTCCCCGCACGCGAAGCGGGCAAGGCGGTACGGTGGGGGCGTGACATCTCGATCCGCAGTCCGAGGAGGGAGGCACCGATGATCCTGCTCCGTCGCCTACTGGGCGATGTACTGCGTCGGCAGCGCCAGCGCCAGGGCCGCACACTCCGCGAGGTGTCGGCGGCCGCCAGGGTTTCGCTCGGATACCTCTCCGAGGTCGAGCGGGGACAGAAGGAGGCCTCCTCGGAGCTGCTCTCCGCCATCTGCGACGCACTCGACGTCCGGATGTCCGAGGTCATGCGCGAGGTCAGCGACGAACTGTCGCTCGCCGAACTTGCGGCGATGGCCACCCTCTCCGAAGGTGATCTGCTGAGGCCGGTACTCGAACCGGTTCCGCTGCCCGCCCCCGGTGCCGACCGGGCGAACATGTCGCCCAAGGCCGCCGCGATGGACGTGGTCGCCGCCTGATTCCGGCCTCGACACCCGGGCTCCTCCGATGCCCGGGGCGAGCGGAGGAGGGCGGTCGTGCGGAGAGTTGCGACGGTGCGCGCGGTGGTCCGAATACGGCTGCGGGCGCGGCGGTTGGTGCCGTGGCCGACCCGGTGGGTCCTGGTGGCCCTCGTGACCGGGCTCGCCTGGTGGGTCCTGGCCGTCCGCGGGCAACTGGCCGACGGCGCGGTGCTGGGACTGCTGGCGGCTGGCGGCTGGGGGCTCGGTCTCATCCCGGTCCACGCCGACCGGAACGCGACCGGACCGGTGCGGCGCCGACGTGAGGAGGCCGTGGGCCGGGTGGAGGCGCAGCCGCCACCGATCGGGTGATTCGACGTGGACGAAGGCCGCGGGGTCGTTGACCCGCGGCCTTCGGGCTTTCCGTCCGCGCTACGGACGCAGTCGCAGGCCGCGCGGGGTGGCGTGGAAGCCGGCCTCCTCCAGGGCGCGGCCGAGCTCGGAGCCGAGGGCGGGCTCGCCGTTGGACCGCTCGACCGTGACGCTGCCGAGCGCGCCCTCGCGGACCGCCCCGGCGAGCGCCCCGGCGGCCAGCGCCCGGGTCGCCCCGTCCTTCGGCCAGGCCAGCAGGGACTTGCCGCCCCGCTCCACGTACAGCGCCAACTCGCCGTCCACCAGCACCACCAGGGCGCCCGCCTTGCGGCCCGCTCGATGGGCGGTGGAGTCCTTGCGGCCGGGGGCGGCGGGGGGCTCGGGCCAGGGCAGGGCCGCGCCGTAGGCGTTCGCCGGGTCGGCGGCGGCCAGCACCAGCAGCTGCGGCGGCTCGGCGGTCGGGGCGGCCGACCACTCGGCGTTGCTGGCCCGCTCCAGGCGGCTGTTGACCGAGCGCAGTCGGTCGGCCGCGCCCTCCATGGCGAACTGGGCGCCGCCCAGGCCCTCGACGAAGTAGCCCCGGCGGGCCCGGCCGCGCTCCTCCATCGCGGCGAGCACCCGGTAGACCCCGGCGAAGCCGCCGGGCACCCGTTCGGCGGCCACGGTGCCCCGGGTGAGCAGGCCGTGCCGGTCCAGCAGGTTCTGTGCCTGGGCGGTGGCCCGGACCGTCGGGTCGGCGGCGAAGGCGGGCAGCAGCGACCATCGCCCGGCCACCGTCGGCGGGCCGCCGCGCAGGGCGCCGCCGACCCGGCCGAAGGCGCGGCCCGCGCCGCCGTAGCGGCCGCGCGGGGTGGCCCTCGGCGCGCGGTGGGCGGTGGCGCCCGCGGTGCGGCCGGAGCCGAGCAGGGCGCGCAGCGGGGCGAGGGTGTCGTTGGTGACGTAACCGGCCCAGACCAGGTCCCAGAGCGCCTCGACGACCTCCGGCTCGGGGGTGTCCTCCGGGAGCTGCTGGACGAGTTGGCGGAAGAACAGGCCGTAGCCGCCGGCCAGGGCCTGCATCAGGGCGCTGTGCACCGGGGTGAGCGCGGGCGGGACCGGCTCGGGGCGCAGCAGGTGGGCGTTCTCGGCCAGGTGCAGGCTGAGCCAGCCGTCCTTGCCGGGCAGCGCGCCGGCGCCGCACCAGCCGATCTCGCCGGCCGCCGTCAGCTCGTCCAGCAGGCCGGGGGAGTAGTCGGTGAGCCGGGCCGGGAGGATCAGCTTCTCCAGGGCGGAAGCGGGCAGGGCGGTGCCCTGGAGCTGTTCGACCACGCGGAGCAGGCCGTCCGGGCCGCGCAGCCGGTGGCCGGCCAGGTGCTGCCACTGCGGCAGGAAGGCGGCCAGGGCGCGCGGTGGGACGGGCTCGACCTCCTGGCGCAGGGCGGCCAGCGAGCGGCGGCGTAGCCGGCGCAGCACCTCGGCGTCGCACCACTCGGGGGCGGTGTGGCTCTCCGCGGGCCGGAACTGCCCTTGGACCAGGCGGCCGGCGGCGGTGAGCCGGTGCAGCGTGCCGGTGACGACGGCGGTGCCGAGGCCGTAGCGGACGCCGGCCTCGGCGGCGGTGAACGGGCCGTGGGTACGGGCGTGGCGGGCCAGCAGGTCGCCCAGTGGGTCCTTGACCGGCTCGGTGAAGGCCTCCGGGACGCCGACCGGCAGCGGGGTGCCGAGCGCGTCGCGCAGCCGTCCGGCGTCCTCGATCGCGGCCCAGCGCTGCTCGCCGGAGATCCGGACCTGGATCACCCGGCGGGCGGCCTCCAACTCCAGGGCCCAGAGCGGTTCGGCGCCGCGGGCGGTCAACTCGGCCTCGGTGAGCGGGCCGAGCAGTCGCAGGGCGTCGGCGACGCCCTCGGCGTCCTTGATCCGGCGCTCGGGGGTGAGACGTTGGAGCTCAGCCTCCAACTCGGCGAGCACCTGGGGGTCGAGAAGTTCGCTCAGCTCGGCCTGGCCGAGGAGTTCGGACAGCAGCCGGGAGTCCAGCGAGAGCGCGGCGGCGCGGCGCTCGGCGAGCGGGGAGTCGCCCTCGTAGAGGAACTGGGCGACGTAGCCGAACAGCAGCGAGCGGGCGAAGGGCGAGGGCTCGGGGGTGGTGACCTCGACCAGGCGGACGGCGCGGGACTCCAGGTCGCCCATCAGCTCGACCAGGCCGGGGACGTCGAAGACGTCCTGCAGGCACTCCCGGACAGCCTCCAGGACGATCGGGAACGAGCCGTACTCGGAGGCGACTTCGAGCAGTTGGGCGGCGCGCTGGCGCTGCTGCCAGAGCGGGGTGCGGCGGCCGGGGTTGCGGCGCGGGAGCAGCAGGGCGCGGCCGGCGCACTCACGGAAGCGGGAGGCGAACAGGGCGGAGCCGCCGACCTGGTCGGTGACCAGTTGCTCGATCTCGCCGGGGTCGAACAGGGCGGCGTCGGCGCCGACCGGGGCCTCGTCCGGGGGCGAACCGGCCGATGGGGAGGGGCTGCTGAAATCGAAGTCGGGGGCCAGGAGGTCGGCGTCGGGCAGGCGGAGCACGATGCCGTCGTCGGCGTGCATGACCTGGGGGTCCAGGCCGTGCTTCTCACGCAGCCGGGCGCCCAGGGCGAGGGCCCAGGGGGCGTGCACCTGGGCGCCGAAGGGGGAGTGGATGACGATCCGCCAGTCGCCGAGCTCGTCCCGGAAGCGCTCGACCACGATGGTGCGGTCGTCCGGGAGGTGGCCGCAGGCGGTGCGCTGTTCGGCGAGGTAGTCGAGCAGGTTGGCGGCGGCCCAGTCGTCCAGGCCAGCCTGCTTGAGGCGCTCGGTGGCGGCCTCCGGCCGGAGGGTGCCCAGCTCGCGGGTGAACGCGCCCAGGGCCCGGCCGAGTTCGAGCGGGCGGCCGAGGGTGTCGCCCTTCCAGAACGGGAGCCGGCCGGGGACACCGGGGGCGGGGGTGACCAGCACCTTGTCATGGGTGATCTCCTCGATCCGCCAGGAGGTGGTGCCGAGGGTGAACACATCGCCCACGCGGGACTCGTAGACCATCTCCTCGTCCAGCTCGCCGACCCTTCCACCGCCCTTTTTGGGGTCGGTGCCGGCGATGAAGACGCCGAACAGGCCGCGGTCGGGGATGGTGCCGCCGGAGGTGACGGCCAGGCGCTGGGCGCCGGGGCGGCCGGTGACCGTGCCGGCCACCCGGTCCCACACCACCCGGGGACGCAACTCGGCGAAGGCGTCCGAGGGGTAGCGGCCGGCCAGCATGTCGAGCACGGCGTCGAAGGCGGACTGAGGGAGGGAGGCGAAGGGGGCGGCACGGCGGACCACCGCGAGCAGGTCGTCCACCGGCCAGGCGTCCAGGGCCGTCATCGCGACCAGCTGCTGGGCGAGCACGTCCAGCGGGTTGCGCGGAATGCGCAGCGCCTCGATCCGGCCGGCCCGCATCCGCTCGGTGACCACGGCGGACTGCACGAGGTCCCCCCGGTACTTGGGGAAGAAGACACCGGTGGAGACGGCGCCGACCTGGTGGCCGGCCCGGCCGACCCGCTGCAGGCCGGAGGCGACCGAGGGCGGGGACTCGACCTGGACGACGAGCTCCACGGCGCCCATGTCGATGCCCAGCTCCAGGCTGGAGGTGGCGACCACGGCGGGCAGCCGGCCGGCCTTCAGCTCCTCCTCGACCAGGGACCGCTGCTCCTTGGAGACGGAGCCGTGATGGGCCCGGGCGATCACCGGAGGCACGCCCTTGGCGGCGCCGGAGCCGCCCATCAGCTGGGCCGGGGCGTGCGCCTCGGGGGCGGTGGTACCGGTGGCGCGCTCGTGGGCGATCTCGTTCAGCCGGTTGCACAGGCGCTCGGCCAGGCGGCGGGAGTTGGCGAAGACGATGGTCGAGCGGTGCGCCTCGACCAGGTCGACGATCCGTTCCTCGACGTGTGGCCAGATGGAGGCCTGGCGCTGCGGGTCGCCGTCGGAGGCGCCGCCGGTGGCCGGGGCGGCGGGCAGGTCGTCCAGGTCGGGGACCGGAACCACCACCGAGAGGTCGAACTCCTTGGCGGCGGCGGGCTGGACGACGACGGCGCCGCGCTGCGGGCTGAGGAAGCGGGCCACCTCCTCGACCGGGCGTACCGTCGCGGACAGGCCGATCCGGCGGGCCGGGCGGTCCAGCAGCTCGTCCAGCCGCTCCAGGCTGAGTGCCAGGTGGGCGCCGCGCTTGGTGCCGGCGACCGCGTGCACCTCGTCCAGGATCACCGTGTCCACGCCGCGCAGCGCCTCCCGGGAGGCGGAGGTTAGCAGCAGGAAGAGCGACTCGGGGGTGGTGATCAGGATGTCCGGCGGGTGGGTCGCGAAGCGGCGGCGGTCGGCGGCGGGGGTGTCGCCGGAGCGGATGGCGACCTGGACCTCGGGCTCGGGCAGGCCGAGGCGGACGGCCGCCTGGCGCAGGCCGGTCAGCGGGGCGCGCAGGTTCCGTTCGACGTCCACCGCGAGGGCCTTCAGCGGGGAGACGTAGAGCACCCGGCAGCGGCGCTTGGGGTCGGCGGGGGGTGGGGTGCTGCTGAGGCGGTCGAGGGCGGAGAGGAAGGCGGCGAGCGTCTTGCCGGAGCCGGTGGGGGCGACCACCAGGACGTCGGTCTCCCGTCGGATTGCGCGCCAGGCCTCGGACTGGGCCGTGGTGGGGGCGGAGAAGGCACCGGTGAACCAGGCCCGGGTGGCCGGGGCGAATCCGGCCAGGGGGTCGTCGACCCGGGGGGCTTCGGCGGGCGGGGTCGGGTGCTGGGGCGCCATGCCCCCATGGTGCCGGGTGGGACTGACATGTGGGGCGGGACTGCTTCGGGGGTGGGGTGGGGTGGTCGGGGCGTAGGTGCCGTTGAGGGGGCGGGAACGGTGATCCGCTCATATGGTGAGGAATCGGACGTGTGATCAACCCGTGACCGAGGCCGCACGGCCGTTTCCTCACCGGATCGACGAGCGGAGACCGTGGGATGGCGCAGGCGCACCAGTCCGGCAGTCCCGCCCGTGCGGTCCGCCGCCGCAGGGTCCGCGGGTCGGCCCGGGCGCTGCTGGCGATGCTGCTCACGGCCCTGGTGGTCGGCGGTGCCGTGCCGTACGTGTCCGGGCCCGGGCGGGCGTACCTCAGCTACCTGGTGCTGGCCGACCAGGAGGACGCCGCGGGCGCTGCCCGGGCCGGGGCGGAGAGCCGGTCGGCGGGCGGGCAGGTGGTGCAGGAGTACCCACAGATCGGGGCGGTGCTGGCGTACGCGACCGGTGCCTTCGCGGACAAGGTCCGGGCCCGGCCCGGGATCGCCGCCGCGGGGGCGACCCGGACCGTGCCGGTGGTGGGGCCGCCGCGGGCGGTGGAGGGGGCCGGGGACTTCGCGGCGGGGGTGGAGCGGGGGAGTTCGGACGGGCGAGCCACCTCGGACGGGCAGGAGGGCGGGGTCCCGACGGTGCCCGACCCGGCGGAGGGCGGGGCCTGGAACCTCGCCATGCTGGGGCCCGCCTCGGGGCGGACCGGCGACGCCACCGTCGGGGCGCCCAGCGTGGAGGCGCTGCACAAGGTGCTGGTGGCGGTGCTGGACTCGGGTGTGGACGACACCCACCCGGACCTGCGGGCCGCCGTCGACCCGAAGGCCTCGGCCTCCTGCGCGGACGGGCGGCCGGACGCCCGGACCGGCTCCTGGCGGCCCGACCCGGGGGCGGGGGAGGGCGGGCACGGCACCCACGTCGCCGGGATCATCGGTGCGGCCCGGGACGGGCAGGGCGTCACGGGGGTCGCTCCGGGGGTGCGGGTCGCCGCCGTCCGGCTGCTGGGGCCGCTGGGGCAGTACTACGCGGAGAACATCGTCTGCGGGATGCTCTGGGCGGCCGACCACGGGGCCAAGGCGATCAACAACAGCTACTTCGCGGACCCCTGGAAGTACAACTGCCCCGAGGACCGGGACCAGGCGGCGCTGATCACGGCCGTCAGCCGGGCCTCCGCGTACGCCCAGCGCAAGGGGGCGGTGGTGGTCGCCTCGGCCGGCAACGACGGGCAGGACCTCGCTGCCGCCCGGACCGACGAGCGCAGCCCCAACGACCGGGTCTCCGGGCCGGCCAGTACCCGGTACCTGGGCGCCGAGTGCATTCGCCTTCCCGGCGAGCTGCCGGGGGTGGTCACGGTCACGGCGGTCACCCGGGACGGGCGCCCCTCGCCGTACTCCAACCACGGACGCGGGCACGTGTCGCTCGCTGCGCCGGGCGGCGATCCGGACGGCGGGCCGCAGGGGGCGATCGTCTCCGACTGGCCCGGGGCGCAGTACGCGGCGCTGGCGGGGACGTCGATGGCGGCGGCCCATGTCACCGGGGCGGTGGCGGTCGCGGCGGCGTTGCATCCGGAGTTGGGGGCGGGTGGGTTGGCGGGTCTGTTGGCGACCACGGCTGCGGCGGGGTGTCCGGTGGGGCCGCGGCCTTGTGCGGACCGGGAGTACTTCGGGGCGGGGTTGGCGGCGTTGCCCAGGTGAAGGGGGTGTCTGTTCGGGGGTGGGCTCTCGGAGGTGCGGGTGACGGGGTGTGGGGGCGGGGGTGAGGATCGGGGGCATGGGTGAATCGGGTGCGGGTGTGTTCCTCGGGACCGAGCGGTTGGTGTTGCGGCGGTTCACGGGGGCGGATGTGGACGACCTGGTGGCGTTGGACGGGGACCCCGAGGTGATGCGGTACCTGACCGGGGGGAAGGCGAGTGCGCGGGAGTGGGTGGAGTGGACGCTGATTCCGCTGTACCTGGAGCACTACCGGCGGTACGGGGACCTCGGGTGGTGGGCGGTCGAGGAGCGGGACGGTGGGGCGTTCCTGGGGTGGTTCGAGTTCCGGCCGACCGAGGAGGGGGAGCGCGGGGAGGTGGAGCTCGGGTACCGGTTGCGGCGGGCGGCTTGGGGGCGTGGGTACGCGACCGAGGGCGCGCGGGCGTTGATCCGCCGCGGGTTCACCGGGTCTGGGGCGGAGCGGGTGGTGGCGTACACGATGGCGGTGAACGCGGGGTCGCGGCGGGTGATGGAGAAGTGCGGGCTGTCGTACGTCCGTACGTTCCACGAGGACTACCCGGAGGCGATCCCCGGGAGCGAGCACGGGGAGGTGGAGTACGCGGTGACGGTCGGGGAGTGGCAAGCCCGGGGCTTCGATGCGGGGTCCGGGATACTGGGGGCATGAGGCTGACGGAGTTCTGGCGACGGATGTACGCGCACTTCGGGGAGGCGTACGCGGAGTCCTTCGCGTCCGACCACGTGATGACCGAGCTCGGCGGGCGGACGGTGCGCCAGGCGCTGGAGGCGGGCTGGGAGGCCAAGGACGTCTGGCGGGTGGTCTGTGAGACCCAGGGGGTCTCCACGTCGCTGCGCTGAGCCTTCGGCGCCGGGGTGGCCGGGGTGGTGGGACAGACTGTCGGGGTGACGATCAGCGGAGAGCAGAAGAGCCCGGAAGGGTCGGTGCAGGTCGCCGACGAGGAGCGGGCGAACGGCGGCGGGGCCCTGTGGGGCGGGATGCCGCGATGGCTGCCCCGGGCGATGGTGATGTTCCTGGTGATGGTCGGGGTGTTCCAGCTCGCCGACTGGGCCTTCCGGCAGTTGATCGACCTCTTCGTGATGCTGCTGGTGGCGTTCTTCCTCTCGCTGGCGTTGGAGCCGGCGGTGGACCGGATGGCGGCGCGGGGGGTGCGCCGGGGGGTGGGCACCTTCCTGGTGTTCGTCGCGGTCGGGATCGCGGTGGCCGGGTTCCTGGCGGCGCTGGGCACGTTGTTGGTGGACCAGGTGGCGAAGATCGCCGGGGATCTGCCGCACCTGGTCGACAATCTGATCGGCTGGGTCAACCGGACCTTCCATCAGGACCTGTCGCTGGGCGAGCTGCAGAAGCGGCTGCTCAAGGACTCCGGCACGATCGAGGGCTACGCCCAGCAGGCCGCCGACAACGTCTGGGGCGTCTCCTCGACGCTGATCGGGGGGCTCTTCCAGACCTTCACGGTCGGGCTGTTCACCTTCTACTTCACCGCCGAGGGCCCGCGGGTCCGCCGGACGGTGTGTTCGCTGCTGCCGCCGTCCAAGCAGGGCGAGGTGCTGCGGGCCTGGGAGATCGCGCTCGCCAAGACCGGCGGCTACCTGTACTCCCGGGCGGTGCTCGCGGTGGTGTCGGCGGCCGGGCACTGGGTGATGTTCGAGCTGATCGACCTGCCGTACGCGGCCGCGCTGGCGATCTGGGTCGGCGTCATGTCGCAGTTCGTGCCGACGATCGGGACGTACCTGGCGGGGGCGTTGCCGGTGCTGGTGGCGCTCACGGTGGAGCCGGTGGACGCGCTGTGGGTCCTGGTGTTCACGGTGGTCTACCAGCAGATCGAGAACTACGTGCTGCACCCGAGGATCACCGCGAAGACGGTGGACGTGCACCCCGCGGTGGCCTTCGGCGCGGTGATCGCGGGCGCGGCGCTGCTGGGCGCGGTGGGCGCGCTGATCGCGATTCCGGCGGCGGCCACCCTGCAGGGCTTCGTGGGGACGTACGTGCGGCGGTACGAGGTGGCCACCGACCCGCGGATCGACCGCGGTGAGCAGCGGCGGGCCCGGCGGGAGCTGCGCCGGGAGGCGGCGCGGCGGCTGCGGCGGATGGTCGGCGGCGACGGCGAGTGACGGGCGGCGGCGGAGCGGTCCGCTCGCTCGCCCCGCGGTCCGAGCGAGCGGAGCGGTCCGGTCGCTCGCCCCGCGGTCCGAGCGTGCGAGGCTTGAATCGAACAGATGTTCTTTGTACTCTCCGGCGAGGAGTTTTCCACAGGCTGAGCCGGGTGGGGCTCGTTTGTCAGTGGGACGCGCTAGCGTCGATGACGATGAAGCGCACAGCACAGAACCCGAGGGAAAAAGCCATGGCAGGTACGGACCGCGAGAAGGCCCTGGAGGCAGCTCTCGCCCAGATCGAGCGACAGTTCGGCAAGGGCTCGGTGATGCGCCTCGGCGAGAAGGCCAACGAGCCCGTCGAGGTGATCTCCACCGGCTCCACCGCCCTGGACGTCGCCCTCGGGGTCGGTGGCATCCCGCGCGGCCGGGTGATCGAGATCTACGGCCCCGAGTCCTCCGGTAAGACCACCCTGACCCTGCACCTGGCCGCCAACGCCCAGAAGGCCGGCGGCACGGTCGCCTTCGTCGACGCGGAGCACGCGCTCGACCCCGAGTACGCCAAGAAGCTCGGCGTGGACACCGACGCCCTGCTGGTCAGCCAGCCGGACACCGGTGAGCAGGCCCTGGAGATCACCGACATGCTGATCCGCTCCGGCGCGATCGACCTGGTGATCATCGACTCGGTCGCGGCGCTCGTCCCGCGCGCCGAGATCGAGGGCGAGATGGGTGACTCGCACGTCGGTCTGCAGGCCCGGCTGATGAGCCAGGCGCTGCGCAAGATCGCGGGGGCGCTGAACCAGTCGAACACCACCGCCATCTTCATCAACCAGCTGCGCGAGAAGATCGGCGTGATGTTCGGTTCGCCGGAGACCACGACCGGTGGCCGGGCGCTGAAGTTCTACGCCTCGGTCCGCCTGGACATCCGCCGGATCGAGACCCTGAAGGACGGCACCGAGGCGGTCGGTAACCGCACCCGCGTCAAGGTCGTCAAGAACAAGGTCGCCGCGCCGTTCAAGCAGGCCGAGTTCGACATCCTCTACGGCATCGGCATCAGCCGCGAGGGCGGCCTGATCGACATGGGTGTCGAGCACGGCTTCATCCGCAAGTCCGGCGCCTGGTACACCTACGAGGGCGACCAGCTCGGCCAGGGCAAGGAGAACGCCCGTAACTTCCTGCGGGACAACCCGCAGCTCGCCGACGAGATCGAGCGGAAGATCAAGGGCAAGCTGGGCATCGGCCCGAAGACCGATGAGCCCGCCGAGGGCGAGGCGGAGGCCGCCGCTGCCGACGGCGCCGCCAAGCCGATCACCGCGACCGCCGCCAAGACGGCCGCGGCGAAGAAGACGGCGGCTGCCAAGGCCTGAGCCGTTGACGCAGTACGACACGGTGGGCGGCGGCCCGGCGGGCTCCGAGGACGACGACTACGGCCCGCCGGACTGGTTCGCCGCAGTCGCGGAGGAGCCGGAACCGCGGCCGTCGGCAGCCCGGCCGCGGTCGCAGTCCCGCAAGGGACGGCGGGAGCGCGCGTCCACCGCGCAGTGGGCATCCGGCCCGGAACCGGAGTTCGACCGGGGTCCGGTCCCAGCGGTGCGCGGCGCGGCGTCCGGGTCGGCTTTTGAACGGGCGCAGCCGGCGGAGGCCTCGGTCGAGGCGCTCGGGCTGGTCTCGGCGTCCGAGTTGCCCACCGGGCGCCGTCGGCGCCGCTCGGCGCTGGAGGCCGAGGAGTCCGACGCCGGGGGCAGAGCCGTGCCCGCGGAGAGCGGTTGGGGCGAGGCCGAGGCGGCCGGTCACGGGGGTGCGGCCGCCTCGACCGCCTGCGCCGGTGCGGGTCGGCGCCGGAGCCGCCGGGGTGGGCGGTCCGCCGAGGGCCTGCCGGGCGAGGAGGAGGGCACCGCCCGTACCTCCCGCAAGCGGGAGGAGGAGCAGTCCGATCCGGAGACCCGCGCCCGGGACATCTGCCTGCGGCTGCTGACCGGCGCCGCCAAGACCCGCAAGCAGCTCGCCGACGCCCTGCGCAAGCGGGAGATCCCGGAGGAGGTCGCCGACGAGGTACTCACCCGGCTCGAAGAGGTCGGGCTGATCGACGACGCGGCCTTCGCGGTGGCCTGGGTGGAGTCCCGGCACGCCGTCCGGGGGCTGTCCCGGCGGGCGCTGGCCCAGGAACTGCGCACCAAGGGTGTGGCCGCCGATCTGGTGGAGCAGGCCGTCGCCCAGCTCGACCACGACGACGAGGCGGACGCGGCCCGGGCGCTGGTCGAGCGCAAGCTGCGGTCCACCCGGGGGCTGGACCCCCAGGTCCGGACCCGCCGTCTGGTCGGCATGCTGGCCCGGCGCGGCTACTCCGAGGGGCTGGCCTTCCGGGTGGTGCGCGGCGCACTGGAGGAGGCGGCGGCCGACGAACTGTCGGAAACCGGCTGGGAGTAGTGGCAGTTCCGCACACTTCTTGATCTGGACCAGATCGAGTCTTGACCCTTTCGTGACCCACGCCTAGCCTCGCACTCAGTGCGCGGGCGCTTCCGGACGGCGCCCGGCGGCGACGGCCCGCGCAGGACTGGGAGTGGGGCGGCATGAGCATCTCGGTGGGCACCGGCACGGGTGACACCGTGTTGCCGATCGTCGGGTCGGCCGCCGCCGTCCTGCTGGTGCTCGCGGCGCTCGCCGCCGTCGTGATCGGACGACTGCGGGCGGAGCGGCGGCAGGCCCTCGCAGAGGCCGAGCAGGCCCGGCGGCGGGCCGAGGAACAGGCCGGCCGGCAGTGGGCAGAACTTGCCAGGCGCGAGGAGAACGTGGCCGAGGAACTGCGCCGGGTCCGCCAGCGGGAGGACGAACTGGCCGTGCGCTCTGCCGAGTTGGAGCGCTCCCGGGGCGAGGCCGAGGCGCTGGTGGCCCGTCGGACGGCCGCGCTGGAGCGCGCCGCCGGGCTCTCCGCCGAGCAGGCGCACCACCAGCTCCTGCACGAGGCCGAGGAGTCGGCCCGCCGGGAGGCCGCGGTCACGGTCCGGCAGATCGAGCGCGAGGCCAAGGAGGAGGGCGAGCGCCGGGCCCGGTCCATCCTCGCCGGAGCGATCCAGCGGCTGGCCTCGGAGCAGACCGCGGAGACCGCCGTCACCGTCTTCCGGCTGCCGGGCGAGGAGATGAAGGGCCGGATCATCGGTCGCGAGGGCCGCAACATCCGCGCCTTCGAGGCGGTCACCGGGGTCAACCTGATCATCGACGACACCCCTGCCTCGGTGCAGCTCTCCTGCTTCGACCCGGTCCGCCGGGAGGCCGCCCGGCTCACCCTGGAACAGCTGGTCGAGGACGGCCGGATCCACCCGACCCGGATCGAGCACCTGCACGAGCGCAGCCGCGCCGAGGTCGAGGCGCGCTGCGTACGAGCCGGCGAGGACGCCTTGCTGGACGCCCGGGTCGGCGGGATGCACCCCGAACTCGTCCGCACCCTGGGCTCGCTGCGCTACCGGGCCTCGTACGGGCAGAACGTGCTCGGACACCTGCTGGAGGCCGCGCACCTGGCCGGGATGATGGCCGCCGAGCTGGGGGTGGATCCGGAGCCGGTGCGCCGGGCGGCGCTGCTGCACGACGTCGGCAAGGCGCTCACCCACGAGGTGGAGGGCAGCCACGCGGCGGTCGGCGCGGACCTCGCCCGGCGGTTGGGCGAGTCCCCCGAGGTGGTGCACGCGATCGCCGCGCACCACGGCGAGGTGGAGCCCCGGACGGTCACGGCCGTGCTGACCCAGGCGGCGGACGCCTGCTCGGGCGGGCGTCCGGGGGCGCGCAAGGAGTCGCTGGAGGTGTACGTACGGCGGCTGGCGCGGCTGGAGGAGATCGCGCGCTCGCACACCGGGGTGTCCGAGGTGTACGCGATGCAGGCCGGGCGCGAGGTGCGGGTGATGGTGCGGCCGGAGGCGGTGGACGACCTCGGGGCGGAGCTGATCGCCCGTGAGGTGGCCCGGCAGGTCTCGGCGGAGCTGACCTACCCGGGCCAGGTCCGGGTGACGGTGGTTCGGGAGAGCCGGGCCACGGCGGTGGCGGGTTAGGGGCCTGTCTCTTGGGTTTCGCTCCGGCGAGGGCCCGAGAGACAGGCCCCTAGCTCGTCGCCGAGTCCACCTGCTGGGGCTCCGGAGCGGGCTCGGGCGAGGGCTCCGGCGTGCCGGCGATCGGTGCCGGGCCGCCGCGGGCCCGGTCGGCGAGCACCAGCAGGTCCTCGGTGGCCGCGCCCTGGGTGACGCCGACCAGGTGCCCGTCCGGCCGGATCAGCAGCACCGTGTGCGGCCCGGCGCCCGGGTACTCCTCGGTGACCAGCACCTCGGCCGGCACCGGCAGCGCGGCGGAGACCTCGGCGAGCCGGGGCATCAGCCCGGCGCCGAGCCAGTGCTCGGACGACCAGACGGCGGTGCCGGGGGCGACCAGCAGCAGCAGGAAGGTGGCGCCGAGCCGGGCGTGCAGGTGGTCCGGGGTGCCGTCGGCGGCGAGCACCGGCAGGTCGGGGACGAGCACCCCGGGGGCGGTGGCGGGCAGCAGTTCGCTGAGCGAGGTGGTGCCGCGCGCGCCGCGCTGCACCGGCACCCGGCCGGGGACGCCGGAGGGCGCCGCCGGGTAGGCGGGAGCGCCGCCGAAGCGGCCGGTGCCCAGCTGGCCGTCGGCGAGCAGCGGGGCGTGCTTGCGGAAGCCGCCGACCAGCAGCGAGCGCCGGGTCTGCTGCCAGCCGCGCAGCGGGCGCAGCAGCGGCATGGACTGGTCGACGGCGCGCAGCCGGGCGCCGACCGCGCCGCGCCGCTCGGCCTCGTAGCCGTCCAGCAGGGAGCCGCCGGGCTGGGGGCCGCCGGAGTGGAGTTGCCAGGCGAGGGCGAGCCGCCAGGCGAGGTTGTCGGCGTCGCGCAGCCCGTCGGCCAGGTTCTGCATGCCGAGCGCGCCGTGCAGGTGGGCGGCGTCGCCAGCCAGGAAGCAGCGGCCGCTGCGGAAGCGGGCGGCGAGGCGCTGCTGGGCGGTGTGGTCGGCGGCGGCGAGCAGTTCGAACCGGGGCAGTTCGCCGCACCAGCCGGTGAGGGTGGAGGTGACCCGGGTGAGCAGGGTGTCGCCGGTGACGATGCCGGGCCAGGTGGCGTGCGGGTCGATCTGTTCGGTGGGGGCGGGCCTGCCGGGGGGCAGCCGCCAGTCGAGCCGCCAGACGCCGTCCGGCAGCGGACGGGCGGAGGCCTCGCGGTCGCCGCGCCACGGGGGCTCGCGGTGCAGTCGGGCTCCGTCGAAGGGCAGGTCGACCCGGACGGTGGCGATGGCGTTGCGGTCGACCGCCGGGCGGCCGGGGAAGCGGATCTTCAGCAGCTTGCGGACGGCGGAGCGGGCGCCGTCGCAGCCGACCAGGTGGCTGCCGCGCCACCAGGTACTGGAGCCGTCCTGGGTGCCGTGAGTGCGGACGCTGACGCCGTCGCGGTCCTGTTCGAGCTCGACGACCCGGCTCAGCGGGACCAGCTTGACCAGCGGGGTGCCGGTGAGGGCGTCGCGCAGGCCGCGCTGGAGGCGGTGCTGGGGCAGGTGGAAGGTGGGGGAGTCGGTGAGGTCGATCCGCAGCACCTCCTGGCGGCGCCGCCAGACGGCGAAGGAGTCCCACAGGGCCGAGTCGGAGACGGCCCGCGAGTAGCCGATCCGGGTCAGGAAGGCGGTGGTGTCGGCCCCGAGGACGACGCTGCGAGGGCCCTCGGGGCAGAGCCCGGAGCCCTCGTCCAGGACGACCGTCGGCACCTCGTGCCGGGCCAGTGCGAGGGCCAGGGCCAGACCGACCGGTCCGGCCCCGACCACGATCACCGGGTCCATGAGGGGACCTCCGGGCACGAACCGGCCCATGGGCCGGCGTCAGTTACCGCTGCCGCATATGCCGCGTGGATGCTCCCGGGAGGTGTCACGAAGAGCAATGCAACAGTTCACCTGCGTGTCCGTCAAGCAGCAGATGAAGTGCGCCGGTTCGCGCCGCGACGGCCACGTGCTTCGATCCACCGCGCGAGCGCGGTCAGCAGCAGGCACAGGACGATGTAGATCGGCCCGATCACCAGCACCACGGGGATGTAGGGGAAACCCGCGGCGTTCAGCGGCTGGCTGGCGATCTTCTTGCCCATGAACAGCAGCTCGTTGTACGTGATGATGTAGCCGAGCGAGGTGTCCTTGAGGGTGACGACCAGCTGCCCGATCATCGACGGCAGCATCGAGCGGACGGCCTGCGGCACCAGGATGGACGACATCACCTGGGTCTTGCGCATCCCGAGGGCGTACGCCGCCTCGCCCTGGCCGCGCGGGACGGCGTTGACGCCGCTGCGGATGATCTCGGCCTGGACCGAGCCGTTGTAGAGGGTGAGGCCGAGGACCAGCGCCCACATCGGGTCCTTGGCGAAGAACGCGTAGTAGAGCGCGACGATCAGGATCAGCAGCGGCATCGCCCGGAAGAACTGGACGAAGGCGGTGCAGGCCCAGCGGACCGGCTTGTGGTCGGACAGCTGGCCGGAGGCCAGCAGCGCGCCCAGGGAGAGCGAGAAGACGGCGGCCAGCCCGAAGGCCTTCAG
The DNA here is from genome assembly GCF_053598235.1 of Kitasatospora sp. NPDC001159. NCBI lineage: Bacteria > Bacillati > Actinomycetota > Actinomycetes > Kitasatosporales > Streptomycetaceae > Kitasatospora > Kitasatospora sp. NPDC001159. The sequence continues at coordinate 65,050 of NZ_JBSFJV010000023.1, read as the reverse complement.
GGTGGCCAGCAGGCCGTCCACGATCATCTGCTGGACGGCGTTGTACTGGAACGGGTCCCACAGGTCGGCGTCGAACTGGCCGTTGTCGGCCAGCGCGGCGATGACGTACCAGAGCAGTCCGGCGACGCCGATCAGCGAGAGGACGCCGAACAGGCGGTAGCGGGCGCGGGCCTTCGGGCCGGGGGCGTCGTAGAGGACGCTGGCCGAGGCGGGGCGCTGGAGGATGTTCATCGGGCCACCGCCAGTCGGGATTCCAGGAAGCGGAAGAGGGTGGCGACCGTCGCACTGATCAGCAGGTAGGCGCAGGCCACCCAGAAGAAGATCGCGAAGATCGAATACCCGCGCTCGGAGAGGGTCTGCTGGACGCTGTACAGCTCGGGGACGCTGAACGCGCCGGCGATCGCCGAGTTCCTCGGCAGCGCGATGAACACGCTGCTCATCGGGGCCAGCACGGTCCGGGTGGCCTGCGGCAGGACGACCAGGGTGAGGGTCTGGCCGAAGGTCATGCCCAGGCTGCGGGCCGCCTCCGCCTGGCCGAGCGGCACGGTGTTGATGCCGGAGCGGATCACCTCGCAGACGAACGAGGCGGTGTATCCGCCGAGCGCCAGCACCGCGAAGACCAGGTGGCTGAAGTGCACGCCCAGCGGCGGAAGGCCGAAGGTGACGGCGAAGAACAGCAGGGTCAGCGGGGTGTTGCGGAACAGCGTCACCCAGGTGGTGCCGAAGGCGCGCAGGACCGGCACCGGGGAGACCCGGAAGGCCGCCAGCAGGGTGCCCAGCAGCAGGGCGAGCAGGGCGCTGAGCGCGCTCAGCTCGATCGTCTGCAGGAAGCCGTCGCGGAACAACGCGAAGTTGTCCTGCTCGAACAGGAACCCCATCCGGCGGCCCTCCTCTCACAGATGGTCAGAACAGGTGGTCGGGTACGGCGGTCGGATCAGTAGCGCTCGAGGGCCGGGACCTCGGGCGCGGCGGAGCCGGAGAGGCCCAGGGTCGCGTCGTAGGCCTTCTTCCAGTCGCCGTTGTCCTCGTGGGCCTTGAGGGCGTCGCTGATCGCGTCGCGCAGCGCCTTGTCGTCCTTGTTGAGGCCGACGCCGTAGTTCTCCTTGGTGAAGGGCTTGCCGACGACCTTGAGCTTGCCGGCGTACTTGGAGGCGTAGCCCTTGAGGATCGCGTCGTCGGTGGTGACCGCGTCGACCTCGCCGGACAGCAGCTTCTCGACGCAGGCCGAGTAGGTGTCGAACTGCGTGATCTTCGGGTTGTACTGCTGGATGTTCTTGATCGAGGTCGAGCCGGTGGCGGTGCAGACGTTCTTGCCGCTGGTGCTCTCCGGGCCGGTGATCGAGGTGTTGTCGTTCTTCACCAGCAGGTCCTGACCGGCGATGTAGTACGGGCCGGCGAAGGAGACGGTCTTCTTGCGCTCGTCGTTGATGCTGTAGGTGCCGACGTAGAAGTCGATCTGGCCCTTGGCGATGGCCGGCTCGCGCTGCGAGGAGACCAGGGTCTGCCACTTGATCTGCTGCGGGGTGAAGCCGAGGTCGGCGGCGATCATCTTGGCGACCTCGATGTCGAAGCCGCTGCGGTCGCCGCTGGCGACGTCCTCCCAGCCGAGGAACGGCTGGTCGGCCTTGGCACCGATGATCAGCTGGCCGCGCTTCTTGGCCTCGGTCAGGATCGAGGAGTCGATCTTGACGTCGGTCTTGACCGCGTAGGTCGGCAGCGCCGGGGCGTTGCTCGCGCTCGCGGCGGTGGAGCCGCTCGGGGAGCCGTCCTTGCCGCAGGCGGCGGTGGCGGTGAGCGCGACGGCACAGAGCGCCACGGCGAGGGTGCGAGAAGTCCTCATGAGGGTTGTTCTCCTGGAGCTGGGCCACGGCGTCAACCGGGCGCTGACGTCTGGAAGTTGTGCACGGGCATGGCTGGCCGGCAACGTTGCCGGGGCGGCCTTGCGTGATCTCGAAGAGTCAGTGGTGCAGGATCTTCGAGAGGAAGTCCTTGGCGCGGTCGGAGCGCGGTGCGGTGAAGAAGGCGTCCGGGGTGTTCTGCTCGACGATCCTGCCGTCGGCCATGAACAGCACGCGGTTGGCGGCGGAGCGGGCGAAGCCCATCTCGTGGGTGACCACGACCATCGTCATGCCGTCGGCGGCCAACTGGCGCATGACCTCCAGCACCTCGTTGACCATCTCCGGGTCGAGCGCCGAGGTCGGCTCGTCGAAGAGCATCACCTTGGGCTTCATCGCCAGCGCCCGGGCGATCGCCACGCGCTGCTGCTGCCCGCCGGAGAGCTGGGCCGGGTACTTGGCGGCGTGCGCCGCGAGGCCGACCCGTTCCAGCAGTTCGCGGGCGGTCTTCTCGGCGTGCGACCGGATCACCTTGCGCACCTTGACCTGGCCCATGACCACGTTCTCCAGCACGGTCTTGTGCGCGAACAGGTTGAAGCTCTGGAACACCATGCCGACCTCGGCGCGCAGCCGGGCCAGTTCCTTGCCCTCGGCGGGCAGCGGGCGGCCGTCGATGGTGATGGTGCCGGAGTCGATGGTCTCCAGCCGGTTGATCGTCCGGCAGAGCGTGGACTTGCCCGAACCGGACGGGCCGATCAGGACGACGACCTCACCCTGGTGGATCTCGAGGTCGATGTCCTGCAGCACGTGCAGGGCGCCGTAGTGCTTGTTGACCTTGTTCAGCACGACCAGCGGGGCGGCTGCGGGGGTGGAGTCCTCGACCGGGCTCTCGGTCATCGCGCCTGCTCCCTCTGTGTCGGTTCGTGCCTACCCGAGAAGTCTCAACTCCCTTGGGTGGCAATGGTGGTACGAATCCGGGAGCCGCGACCGGCGGAGCCGCAGCCCCCGGTGGGGCGACCTTAGGGGCGCTGACGGTGCCCCGTCAGCCGATCTGAGCGGAACTTGAGGATCACGAAAAGGACACACGGCGCGTACGTACTGTTCGCGAAGGCGTCGACGGGGCATGTCACAGCGGGAATCCGCGCCGGTGCTCCCCGTCCCCCAGGAGCCCGGTGCGCGGCCGAACCTGGCGCCGGGCCGTCCGCTGGCCCATACTGCGCAGGAGCCGGGCCCCGACCGGTCGGGGCCGGAGACCACGTGGGGAGAGGAGGAGAACAGGATGCGACTGCTGCTCGTCGAGGACGACGAACGCGTGGCCGCGGCGCTGGTCGCGGTGCTGGGCCGGCACGGCTTCCAGGTGCGGCACGCCCGCAGCGGGCACGAGGCACTGGACGCCCTGGTGCCGGACGGCAACGAGCCGTACCGGGTGGTGCTGCTCGACCTCGGGCTGCCCGATCGCGACGGTTTCGAGGTGTGCAGCCGGATCCGGGCCGGCAGCGGCGTGCCGGTGATCATGGTGACCGCCCGCGCCGACATCCGCTCCCGGATCCACGGTCTCAACCTGGGCGCCGACGACTACGTCACCAAGCCGTACGACATGGGCGAGCTGCTCGCCCGCATCCACGCCGTCGCCCGGCGCGGCGCGCTGCCCTCCACGGTGTCGGTGTCCGCGCCCGACGCCGTACCGCAGCAGCGCGGCCCGCTGGAGTCCCGCGGCATCCGGATCGACCGGGAGCGCCGCCGGGTCAGCGTGGACGGCCGCGACGTGCCGCTCACCCGCAAGGAGTTCGACCTGCTGGCCCTGCTCGCCCAGAGCCCCGGCGTGGTCTACCGGCGCGAGCAGATCTTCAGCGAGGTCTGGCGCAGCGGCTGGGAGGGCAACGGGCGCACCCTGGAGGTGCACATCGGCTCGCTGCGCAACAAGCTCGCGCTGCCCGGCCTGGTCGAGGCCGTCCGCGGGGTCGGCTACCGGCTGATCCCCGACTCCCCGACGTCCACCGCAGCCGACCAGGCCCCGCCCGCCCCCGCGGAGCACTGACCGCACGTGCGCACCCGCCTGCTCGGCATCCTGATCGCCCTCATGCTCTGCGTCCTGGCCGCCCTGGGGCTGCCGCTCGCGGCGGCGTTCGCGGCGGCCGAGCAGAGCAAGGTGGTCGTCGACCGGCTCGACGACGCCGCCCGCTTCGCCCAGGATCTGCCCACCTCCGGCGCCGCCTCGCTGGACTCCGCCCTCAAGGGCGACCCGGAGCCCGCCCCCGGCGACCTCAGCCGCCGGCACGCGATCGACGCCGAGGTCCGGCGCTACTTCGACCTGTACGGCGTGCGGCTGGGCATCTTCCAGCGCGACGGCATGCCGATATCGGTCGCCCCCGGGGACTGGCGGGTGCCCGCCGCCGGTTGGGGCGCCCAGGCCTTCCAGGAGGCCTTGGACGGGCGGCGCAGCCACAACCCGCCGCAGGTGTGGCCGTGGACCGAGGACCGCACGATCACCGTGGCCACCCCGGTGGTGCGCGACGGCGACGTGGTCGCGGTGGTGCTGAGCGAGTCCCCGACCGCGGCGCTGCGCACCCGGGTGCTGCACAAGTGGCTGGTGGTGGCCGGCGGCGAGGCGGTCGCGATGATCGTCGCCGTGCTGCTGGCCGTCCGGCTCACCGAGTGGGTGCTGCGTCCGGTGCGCACCCTGGACCGGGCCACCCACGACATCGCCACCGGCCAGATGGCCGCCCGGGTCGCGCCCGGCGGCGGACCGCCCGAACTCCAGCGGCTGGCGCGCTCGTTCAACGAGATGGCGGACCACGTGGTGCACGCCATGGACCAGCAGAAGGCCTTCGTCGCGGACGCCTCGCACCAGCTGCGCAACCCGCTGTCGGCATTGCTGCTGCGGGTCGAGGTGCTCGGCCTGGAACTGCCCGAGGGCCACGAGGAGGAGCTCAGCGGCGTCCGGGAGGAGGGCACCCGGCTGGCCCGGGTGCTGGACGACCTGCTCGGGCTGGCCACCGCCGAGCACGCCCGCCCCGAACCGGAGCAGACCGACCTCACCCAGCTGACCCTGGCGCGGGTGGACGGCTGGCAGCCGGTGGCCGAGCAGCGCGGGATCGAGCTGCGCTGGGACGGCCCGGCACTGGCGATCGGCATGGCGGACCCGATCGGCTTCGGCTCCGCGCTGGACGCGGTGCTGGACAACGCGCTCAAGTTCAGTCCGTCTGGCAGCCAGGTGCGGCTGCGGGTGGTGGTGCGCCGGGACGAGGTCGCGGTGACCGTCACCGACGCCGGGCCGGGGCTCACGGAGGACGAGCTGTCCCGGGCCGGCGACCGGTTCTGGCGCAGCCCGCGGCACCAGAACGTGGACGGCTCCGGGCTGGGCCTGTCCATCGCCCGCACCCTGCTGGCGGCCGGCGGCGGCTCGCTCGGCTTCGCCCCGGTCAAGCCGACCGGGCTGGCGGTGACGCTGGCGGTGCCGCGTCCTGAGAAACCCTAGGGCCCCTCAGGGCTTCACCGAGCGGTAGTAACGCGCCGCGCCCTCGTGCAGCGGGAGCGGGTCGGTGTAGACGGCGGTGCGCAGGTCGACCAGCTGGGCGGCGTGCACCTGGGCGCCGATCTGGTCGCGGCTGTCGATCACCGCCCGGGTCATGCCCTCCACGAGTTCCGGGTTCACGCCGTCCCGGGTGATCAGCAGGTTGGGCACGGCCACGGTCGCGACGGCGTCCTTGGGCTCGGCGTTCGGGTAGGTGCCCTTGGGCATGGTGGCCGCCCGGTAGGCGTCGGTGCCGCCGCCCTCGGCCCTGTGCAGTGCCTCGGACAGGTCGCTCAGCGGGACGATCCGGATCCGGACGTGGTCGGAGAGGTCGGTGAGCGCGCTGGTCGGCAGGCCGCCGGACCAGAAGAAGGCGTCCAGCCTGCCCTCGCGCAGCTGGTCGGCGGCATCGCCGACGCCGGCCATCACCGGGGTGATGTCGTGGTCCGGGTCCAGGCCGGCTGCGGCCAGCAGCCGCTTGGTCACCAGGTTCACCCCGGACTGCGGCAGGCCCACGCCCACCCGCAGGCCCCTGAGGTCGGCGGTGCGGCGCACGGTGGAGGAGGCCGGGACGATCAGCTGCAGGTAGTCGTCGTACAGCCGGGCGATCGCCCGCAGCTTGTCCTTGCCGGGCCCGTGGTAGTCGGCCACCGCGTCGGCGGTGGCGATCGCGAAGGTGTCCTGGCCGTCGATCACCCGGGTGAGGTTGTCTATCGAGCCCTCGGTGTTGTCCAGGGCCAGCCGCACCCCCGGCATCGTCCGGGAGACGTGGGTCTGCAGCAGCTGCCCGTACCGGTCGTAGACACCGCGCTGCACACCGGTCGCGAAGCGGGTCTCCCCGCGCGGGTACCCCGGCGAGCGGCCCGCCGACAGCCACCAGCCGCCCAGCCCGGCGACCAGCAGCACCAGCACCAGCACCGTCCGCCACAGCGGGCTGCGGGCCGCGCGGCGGACGGCGGCGCCGAGACGTGATGGATCGGTGGGGGCCATGCAGGGATACTGCCAGGCGCTCCGGCCGAACGGGAGGGGTAACGGCACCCCGCGCCGCTTCTGCTCGGAGGCGAGGGTGCGTGCACAGTCGGGAAAACCGGCTCGCGGCTGCCCGTACCCTGGTCTGGTGAGCGGTGAGAGCGGATTGAAGAGCTACAAGGTCGTCACGCACGGCTGTCAGATGAACGTCCACGACTCCGAGCGGCTGTCCGGCCTGCTGGAGGACGCGGGCTACGTCAAGGCCGGGCCGGAGGGCGACCCGGACCTGGTCGTGTTCAACACCTGCGCGGTGCGGGAGAACGCCGACAACAAGCTGTACGGCAACCTCGGCCAGCTCGCGCCGGTCAAGAGCCGCCACCAGGGCATGCAGATCGCCGTCGGCGGCTGCCTGGCCCAGAAGGACCGCGAGACCATCGTCAAGCGCGCCCCCTGGGTCGACGTGGTGTTCGGCACCCACAACATCGGGCATCTGCCGGCGCTGCTGGAGCGGGCCGCGGTCGAGCGCAAGGCCCAGGTCGAGATCCTGGAGTCGCTGGAGACCTTCCCCTCCACGCTGCCCACCCGCCGCGAGTCCGCGTACGCCGCCTGGGTCGCCATCTCGGTCGGCTGCAACAACACCTGCACCTTCTGCATCGTCCCCGCGCTGCGCGGCAAGGAGGAGGACCGCCGCCCCGGCGACGTCCTCGCCGAGATCGAGGCGCTGGTGGACGAGGGCGTCATCGAGGTGACCCTGCTCGGCCAGAACGTCAACGCCTACGGCTCCGACCTGGGCGACCGTGAGGCCTTCTCCAAGCTGCTGCGCGCCGCCGGTCAGATCGAGGGCCTCGAGCGGATCCGTTTCACCTCGCCGCACCCGCGCGACTTCACCGACGACGTGATCGCCGCGATGGCCGAGACCCCGAGCGTGATGCACCAGCTGCACATGCCGCTGCAGTCCGGCTCGGACCGCGTGCTCAAGGCGATGCGCCGCTCCTACCGGCAGGAGCGTTTCCTCGGGATCATCCGCAAGGTCCGCGAGGCGATGCCGGACGCGGCGATCTCCACCGACATCATCGTGGGCTTCCCCGGCGAGACCGAGGAGGACTTCGAGGAGACGATGCACGTCGTCCGCGAGGCCCGCTTCACCAACGCCTTCACCTTCCAGTACTCCAAGCGCCCCGGCACCCCGGCGGCCGAGATGGAGGACCAGATCCCGAAGGAGGTCGTCCAGGCCCGCTACGACCGGCTGATCGCCCTCCAGGAGGAGATCTCCTGGGACGAGAACAAGAAGCAGGTCGGCCGCACCCTGGAGATCCTGGTCGCCGAGGGCGAGGGCAAGAAGGACGACCAGACCCAGCGCCTCTCCGGCCGCGCCCCCGACAACCGGCTCGTTCACTTCAGCAAGCCGGACGAGCCGGTGCGCCCGGGCGACATCGTGACCGTCGAGATCACCTACGCCGCCCCGCACCACCTGCTGGCCGAGGGCCCGGCGCTGGCGGTGCGCCGCACCCGGGCCGGCGACGCCTGGGAGAAGCGTCAGGCCAAGCCCGCCGCCAAGCCGGCCGGCGTGCTGCTGGGCCTGCCGAAGATCGGCGCCCCGGCCGAGCTGCCGCTGGCCGCCCCGGCGGGCGGCGCCTGCTGCGGCGACTGACCCCGCTCCGTACGGCTTCGTACGGCGGCCCGGTGGGAGCTTCGACTCCTGCCGGGCCGTTCGGCTTCCCGGCTAGAGTGATCCACATGCTGGTAGCCGCCGCCGTGTGCCCCTGTCCGCCGCTGCTCGTCCCCGAGGTCGCCGCCGGGGCCGCGCCCGAGCTGGACGAACTGCGCGCCGCCTGCGACGAGGCGCTGGCGGCGCTGGTCGCGGCCGAGCCGGAGCTGGTCGTGGTGGTCGGCGCCGGGTCGGAGGCCGAGGTGTGGACCGAGGGCGGGGCCGGGTCCTTCCACCGGTACGGGGTGCCGCTGGTCGCCAAGCTGCCCGGTGAGCGGGTCGAGGGGCCGGAGCTGGCACCCTCGCTGACCGTCGGCGCCTGGCTGCTGGAGCGCGCCGGGGTCACCCTGCCGACGCACGCCTGCGCGGTGCCCGCCGACGCCCCCGCCGACCGGATGCTCGGGCTGGGCCAGGGCCTGGCCGGCCTCGCCGACCGGGTCGCCCTGCTGGTGCTGGGCGACGGCAGCGCCTGCCGCTCGGTGAAGGCGCCCGGCTACCTGGACGAGCGCGCCGAGGGCTTCGACGCCGCGCTGGCCGCCGCACTGGGCTCGGCCGACCTGCCCGCCCTCGCCGCCCTGGACTCCGGGTTCGCCGCCGAGCTCAAGGCCGAGGGCCGGGCGCCCTGGCAGGTGCTGGCTGGCGCCGCCGAGGGCGCCGGCCTCACCGCGCGGCTGGGCTACCAGGACGCGCCGTACGGGGTCGGGTACTTCGTGGCGTCCTGGAGCTGACCCGTCAGGACCGGGGGGCCCGGCCCCCCTCGCCCGGCTTCGGCTTGTGGGCGAACTCGCCCACCGCGTCCTTGGCCTTGTCGGCGCCGTGCTCGATCTTCTCGCTGTACTTGCCCTTGGTGGCCTTGTCGATCGCGCCGCCAGCCTTGTCCACCATGCTCTCGATCTGGTCGCTGTGCTTGCCCGCGAGCTCGCTGGCCTTCTCCTTGAGCTCCTCGGCCTTGCCCTTGAGGTTGTCCATCAGGCCCATGGCGATCTCCTTCTCTCCCTGTCACCTGCACAACGCCTGGGGTCGGTAAAGCGTTCGCAAAACCGGGACCGGCTGCGGAAACGGCCGGAAGCAGGCGCGGAAGAAGTCCTCGAAGCACTCCTCGAAGCAGTCCTCGGAACAGTCATATCCTCGCGCGGCCGGGGGTGGGCGGCAGCCCGGTCTCCGGTGGTCCGGCGCCCTTCCCAGGGCCGGGGCAGTGGGAGACTGGAGCGGTGAGCAGCTCCCGTACCCCGCGCGTCGCCCCTCCCCGTGTGGTCTGCATCGTCGGCGCGACCGCCGCAGGCAAGTCAGACCTGGCCGTCGCCATCGCCCGCACCCTCGGCGGTGAGGTGATCAACACCGACTCGATGCAGCTGTACCGGGGCATGGACATCGGCACCGCGAAGCTCACCATGGACGAGCGCGCGGGAGTGCCGCACCACCTCATGGACGTCTGGGAGGTCACCGAGGCCGCCAGCGTGGCCGAGTACCAGCGGCTGGCCCGGGCCGAGATCGACCGGCTGCTCGCGGCCGGGCGCACGCCCGTCCTGGTCGGCGGCTCCGGGCTGTACGTCCGGGCGGCGATCGACGAGATGGAGTTCCCCGGCACCGACCCGGCGGTGCGCGCCCGGCTGGAGGCCGAGCTGGAGCAGGCCGGTCCGTACGCGCTGCACCGGCGGCTGGCCGAGCTGGACCCGGCGGCCGCCGAGGCGATCCTGACCAGCAACGGGCGGCGGATCGTCCGGGCGCTGGAGGTCATCGAGATCACCGGGCAGCCGTTCACCGCCAACCTGCCCAGGAACACCGCCGTGTACGAGGCGGTGCAGATCGGCGTCGCCGTGCCGCGCCCCGAGCTGGACGAGCGGATCACGCTGCGGGTCGACCGGATGTGGGAGGCCGGACTGCTGGACGAGGTGCGGGAGCTGGAGAAGGTCGGACTGCGGGAGGGGAAGACCGCCTCCCGGGCGCTCGGCTACCAGCAGGTGCTCGACCACTTCGCCGGCGAGTGCACCGAGGACGAGGCGCGGGCCGAAACCGTACGGGCCACCAAGCGCTTCGCCCGCCGTCAGGAGTCCTGGTTCCGTCGCGACGACCGGATCCACTGGCTCTCCCGCCCGGCCGGCACCGACCCGGTCGAGCTGCTGGAACGATCCTTCGAACTGATCGGGCGTCAGGGGCTTCCGGTTGCCCAGGGTCTGGGGGCGGGTTCCGGCCAATTCGGCGGTGCACTTGCGCGCGCAGGCGGCCGTGCAGGACGAACCGGGGGTCACGGCCCGATCACGTGATGGCCACGGATCACCCGAGGACCCCGGTCACGTCCCGAACGGCCCCTCTGGACATGCCATCATCGATGCCATAGGGGTCGGCCCGCGCGGGCCGACCGTGCCCGGCCGCGAGTCCGCTCGTGTCGAACTGTCAGGGGAGGCCGTGTGTCGACGGGTACCGGCCCCGAATCCGGTCAGGGCGGGAGTGTCACCGCACCGGCCGAGGAGTTCGACGAGTCCACGATGGGGGACCTCCCGGTGCTGACCGGCCTGGAGGCGCCGACCTCGTACGCGGTCGCGGTGCCCGCGCTGGACACCCGCACCCCGCCCGACGCCGCGGTGCACGAACGCGAGATCCGACCGCTGCGCCGGCTGCGCTGGTGGCAGACCCTGCCGATCGCCCTGCTGGGCACCCTCGGCTCGCTGATGTTCGCCTTCCCGCTCGCCTTCGGCTCGGCCGGGGCGCGCGCCACCATGGTCGGGATGCTCGGACTGCTGTTCACCGCCGCCTCGGTCGGTTGGGGCGCGATGGCCGCCCGGCACGCCGGCTACAAGTGGCCGGGGCTGCCGCGCCGGGGCTCCGGACGGCGGGCCGGCTGGAAGGCCATCGTGGCCTACACCCTGATCGCGCTGGCCGCCTGCGCGCTCGCGGTCTGGCGGGTCGCGTACCTGCGCTGAGCCGGCCGCCGGCGCCGGGGCGGAGCACCCGGAGGCGAGCGGGCGGGCATCAGTACCATCGGAGGGGTGAGCGCATCCTCTCCTCAGCAGGCCGGTCTCCCCTTCTTCAAGGGGCACGGCACCCAGAACGACTTCGTGATCGTGCCGGACCCGGACGGCGTGCTGGAGATCGGCCCGGAGGCCGTCGCCGCGCTGTGCGACCGGCGGGCCGGCATCGGCGGGGACGGGCTGCTGCGCGTGGTGCGCGCCGCCGCCGACCCGGCCGCCGCCCACCTGGCCGACCGCGCCGAGTGGTTCATGGACTACCGAAACTCCGACGGCAGCATCGCCGAGATGTGCGGCAACGGCCTGCGGGTCTTCGCCCGTTTCCTGGTCGAGGCCGGTCTCGCCAAGCCCGGCGAGCAGGCGATCGCCACCCGTTCCGGGGTGCTCACCGCGCAGGTCGCCGAGGACGCCGAGGACGGCACCCCCGGCGAGGTCACCATCGACATGGGCCGCGCCCGGCTGCCCGGACCGGACGGCATCGAGGTCGCGGTCGGCGAGCGGCGCTGGCCCGCCCTGAACGTCAGCATGGGCAACCCGCACGCGGTGGCCTTCGTCGAGAGCCTGGACCACGCCGGTGAGCTGCGCACCGCGCCGCTGACCAGCCCCGAGGGCGTCTACCCGGAGGGCGTCAACGTCGAGTTCGTGGTGGACCGAGGCCCGCGGCACGTCGCGATGCGGGTGCACGAGCGCGGCTCCGGCGAGACCCGCTCCTGCGGCACCGGCGCCTGCGCCGTCGCGGTGGCGGCCATCCGCCGGGACGGCCTGGACCCGGCGACCACCGGCGAGACGGTCTCGTACACCGTGGACGTGCTGGGCGGCCGGCTGGTCATCTCCGAGCACCCGGACGGCCGGGTGGAGATGACCGGGCCGGCGGTGATCGTGGCCGAGGGACGGCTCGACGCGCGCTGGTGGGAGTCGCTGCGCCGCGCCTGACGGCCCGGTTTGCCCATTTCGTGTGGCGACGAATCCCCCCGATCGGGTGATACCGGTCGCGGACGGGAATCACGGCATCGCAGAACGTGCTCTGCTCGGTAGCATGGACCACCGGGTCGATCAACCCCCTGGGGAGGGGTTGCACCCGGCGACCGTTGCCGGAGGTGCCGATGACCATCGAAGCCGGGCAGCCCCTTGCGGGGCAGCCGACGACCGCACGGCAGGCCGGGGCCAGGAGGCCCCTCGGAGAGCTCGGCCGGGCCGCCCTCGGCCGGGCCGGGCGGGCCGCCTTGCTGGCCACCGGTCGCCCGCCCGTCCCGGACGCCCTCGAGCCGCTCGTCCGGGTCCACCGCCGACATCACCCGCAGGCCGACCTCGGGCTGCTCTCCCGGGCGTACCGGCTGGCCGAGGCCAGCCACCGCGGCCAGAAGCGCAAGAGCGGCGAGCCGTACATCACCCACCCGCTGGCCGTCACCATGATCCTGGCCCAACTCGGCGCCGGGACCACCACCTTGGTCGCCTCGCTGCTCCACGACACGGTCGAGGACACCGATTTGACGCTGGACCAGGTGAGCGCCGGATTCGGACCCGAAGTCGCCTACCTGGTCGACGGGGTGACGAAGCTGGAGAAGGTCGACTTCGGCGCGGCCGCCGAGGCCGAGACCTTCCGCAAGATGCTGGTCGCCACCGGGGACGACGTCCGGGTGATGGTGATCAAGCTCGCCGACCGGCTGCACAACATGCGCACCATCCGGCACATGAAGCCGGCCAGCCAGGTGCGGATCGCCAAGGTCACCCGGGACGTGCTCATCCCGCTGGCCGAGCGGCTCGGCATCCAGGTGCTCAAGGCGGAGCTGGAGGACATCGTCTTCGCCACCCTGCACCCCGAGGAGCACGCGCGCAGCCGGGCCCTGATGGCCGGTCACGAGGCCGAGCCGGACACCCTGCTGGAGCCGTTCGCCCGGCAGCTCGCCCGCCAGCTGGCCGAGACCGGGGTCGCCGCCGAGGTGACCGTCCGGCCCCGGCACTGCGTCTCGCTGCACCGGGTGCTGCTCAAGCGGGACGCCGCGCCGGGGCCGGACGGGCGGCCGCAGGGGCCGCAGCCGGCCGACTTCGGGCGGCTGCTGGTGGTGGTCGAGGAGAACGCCGACTGCTACGCCGTGCTCGGCGAGCTGCACACCTGCTGGACACCGCTGCCCGGAGAGTTCAAGGACTTCGTGGCCGCCCCCAAGTTCAACCTCTACCAGTCGCTGCACACCGCCGTGGCGCTGGAGGGCGGCGCGGTGGTCGAGGTGCTGGTCCGGACCCGGCGGATGCACGAGGTGGCCGAGACCGGGGTGGTCGCGCTCGGCGACCCGTCCCCGGCCGGCACCGCCCAGGACGCCGACGAACTGGACCGCACCGACCCGGCCCGGCCCGGCTGGCTCAGCCGGCTGCTGGAGTGGCAGCAGGAGACGCCCGACCCGGACGCCTTCTGGTCCGCGCTCACCGCGGACCTGGCCGACGACCGCGAGATCACCGTGGTGACCGAGAGCGGCGGAACGCTTCAGCTGAGAGCCGGGGCCAGCTGTGTGGACGCGGCCTACCTTCTCGGCGAGGAGACCGGGCACCGGTGTATCGGCGCCCGGGTCAACGGTCGGCTCACCGCGCTGTCCACCGTGCTGCAGGACGGCGACGTGCTCGCGGTGCTGACCGAGAACCTCCCGGCCGGCAGCGGCCAGCCCTCGGGCCCGTCGCCGGAGTGGCTGGCGCACGCCCGCACCCCCGCCGCCCGGCTGGCCATCGAGCGCTGGCTGGCCGACCACCCGGCCCGGCTGCCGGTGGTGCGCACCGGCCCGGCCGGCGGTCAGCCCGCCCCGCCCGCGCACCGGGCGGGCGAGCGCCGGGCGGCCCCGGTCGCGGTGGACGGGCGGCCCGGGGCGCCGGTGCGGCTGGCCCGCTGCTGCACGCCCGTCCCGCCGGACGAGGTGGTCGGCTACCCGATCCGCGGCGGCGCGGTGGCCGTGCACCGCATCAGCTGCCCGGCCGGGCAGCGGCTTCGTGCGGACGGGCGCGCCGAGCTGGAGGTCCGCTGGCGGCCCGAGGACGCCCCGGCCGCCGGGCACCGGGCCACCCTGCTGGCCGAGGCGCTGAACCGGCCCCGGCTGCTAGCCGACCTCACCGCGGCGATCTCCGCGGAGGGCGTCGGCATCGTCTCGGCCGAGGTCGAGCCGCCGCAGGAGCTCCGGGTGCGGCACACCTACACCGTAGAACTGCCCGAGCCGGGCACGCTGCCCGCGCTGATGCGGGCGATGCTCAAAGTCTCCGGGGTTTACGACGTGAGCCGCCCGCACGCCCCGGAATGGGCCGGGACCCGGCACGCCGGGGGAAATGGGGGTGACCGGTCCGTGCCGGGCGTGCGACCATCGTGGGGAATTCACGGCCGGTCCACGGCGTTCACAGGGCATAGGAGCCCCGGTGACAGCCGAGGGTCCTCGCCACAGCCGTTCAGCGACCAAAGGACAGAATGACCTCCACGTTCGACACCCGCGACCACGCCGACGCCTCGCGCCGCCTCGGCGGTCTGCGGGCGGAAGCCCTCATGGACGAGGACCTCGCGGCCATCGACGAGGACCTCGGCCACAGCTACGACGGCGACCAGTACGACCGCAGCGAGCGTGCGGCCCTGCGCCGGGTCGCCGGCCTCTCCACCGAACTCGAAGACGTCACCGAGGTCGAGTACCGCCAGCTCCGCCTGGAGCGCGTGGTGCTCGTCGGCGTCTGGACCGACGGCACGCTGGAGGAGGCGGAGAACTCGATGGCCGAGCTCGCCGCGCTCGCCGAGACGGCCGGCTCCCAGGTGCTGGACGGCGTCATCCAGCGTCGCGACAAGCCCGACGCCGCCACCTACATCGGCTCCGGCAAGGCGAAGGAGCTGCGCGACATCGTCGCCTCCACCGGCGCCGACACCGTGGTCTGCGACGGTGAGCTCACCCCCGGCCAGCTGATCCACCTGGAGGACGTGGTCAAGGTCAAGGTCGTCGACCGGACGGCCCTGATCCTGGACATCTTCGCCCAGCACGCCAAGTCCCGGGAGGGCAAGGCGCAGGTCTCGCTCGCGCAGATGCAGTACATGCTGCCGCGCCTGCGCGGTTGGGGTCAGTCGCTGTCCCGGCAGATGGGTGGCGGTGGCTCCGGCTCCTCGGGCGGCGGTATGGCCACCCGTGGTCCCGGTGAGACCAAGATCGAGACCGACCGCCGTCGGATCCGCGAGAAGATGGCGAAGCTCCGCAAGGAGATCGCCGACATGAAGAAGGGCCGCGACACCAAGCGCCAGGAGCGCAAGCGCCACCAGGTGCCGTCCGTGGCCATCGCCGGGTACACCAACGCCGGCAAGTCCTCCCTGCTCAACCGGCTCACCGGCGCGGGCGTGCTGGTGGAGAACGCGCTGTTCGCCACCCTGGACCCGACCGTGCGCCGGGCCGAGACCCCGAGCGGGCGGCTCTACACCCTGGCCGACACCGTCGGCTTCGTCCGGCACCTGCCGCACCACCTGGTCGAGGCGTTCCGCTCGACCATGGAGGAGGTCGCCGACGCCGACCTCATCCTGCACGTGGTGGACGGCTCGCACCCCGAGCCCGAGACGCAGCTTGCCGCCGTCCGCGAGGTCATCGTGTCGGTCGAGGCACAGAACGTGCCGGAGATCGTGGTGATCAACAAGGCGGACGCCGCCGACCCCCACGTGCTGCAGCGCCTGCTGCGCCGCGAGCCGCACGCCATCGTGGTGTCGGCCCGCAGCGGCGCGGGCATCGAGGAACTGCTGAAGCTCATCGACGACGAGCTGCCGCGCCCGGCCGTCGAGGTCCGGGCCCTGGTGCCCTACACCCAGGGCGCCCTGGTCTCCCGGGTGCACAAGGAGGGCGAGCTGCTCGCCACCGAGCACACCGGCGAGGGCACGCTGCTGCACGCCAAGGTGCCGGCCGAGCTGGCCGCGGAGCTGGAGCACTTCGCGGTGGCCCTGCAGGGCTGACCGGTGCTACGGAAGGGCCCCGGACGATCCCGTCCGGGGCCCTTCGCGCTATTTGACGTTCTTGGCGAAGTAGTCGAAGGCCTGCTTCGCCTGGTCCTGCAGCGACGGCCCGGCCAGGTATCCGGCCGGGTTGCGGTTGCCGATCGCGCTGACGCTGACCAGATTGGGTTTGCCGTCCTTGGTGATGAACCAGCCGCCGCCGCTCGCGCCGCCGGTCATGGTGCAGCCGATCACGTACATCGGCGGGCGGCTGCGGTCGAAGGAGAGCAGGCCCGGCGCGGCCGGGGAGTCGCAGCGGTGCAGCTCCATGCCGTCGAAGGGCCGCTCGACCGGGTAGCCGTACGCGACGGCCGAGCCGACCTGCTCGCGCGGGGCGTTGAACCAGACCGGGACGGAACCGCCGACCGTCTCCTCCAGGGACGGACCGGAGTCGGACTCCCCGCGCACCCGGACGACGGCGTAGTCGTACTGGCTGTGGGCGCCGATACCACTCTCCTGCAGCCAGGTCGGCGACACCAGCGCGCGCACCGCCGTCCACCGGCCGTACGGGGCCGCCTGCTGGTCGCCGTACGGCTTGCCGCGGGCCGCCTGACCGTCCCGGTTGAAGCCGGGCACGAAGACCAGGTTCTTCACCCAGCCGCCGCCCTTGCCGTCGTTCAGGCAGTGCGCGGCGGTGTACACCAGGTTGCTGCGGCCCGGGTTGACCGGGTCCGAGACCACCGTGCCGGAGCAGACCGCGTCGCCCTGCGGGGTGGTCATCAGCAGCTTGCCGACCACGGCGGAGTCCGGGCCGTACGGGTGCTGCTGGGGCTTGGCGGGGGCGGCGGCCGGCGGGGCGTCCCGCTGGACCGTGCCCGGCGCGGGAGCGGTCAGCGAGTACTCCGGGGTGGGCCTGGCCTTGGCGGCCTCCATCCGGGAGACCGACCAGTAGCCCGGGGCCACCCGGTTGGCGAAGCCGCTGTCGGTGACGTACCGGGCCCAGTCCTCCAGCTTCCAGCCGCTGAGGTCGCCGAGGCTGGTCGGCGCGGCCTTGGGCAGCGCGGAGGGCGGGGCGGCCGGGGCGGCGGGGCCGTCCGGCCCGCAGGCGGCCGCGGTGAGCGTCAGGGCGGCGAGCAGCGCGGCGCCGGCCGTGGCGGCCCGGCGCCCCCCGGTGCGAGGGCCGGTCCTGCGGATCAGCCCGGATCCGACCTGCCCCACAAGACCGGCCCTGATGGTGCGCATGCTGATTCGTCCCCCGTGGTGATACCGGCTACTGCTTCCTGGAGATCCAGTCCAGGGCCTGCTTGGCGACCGCCTCCAAGTACGGGCCGCTCAGCGAGGTGTGCTCCTGGGTGCCGATCGAGGTGTTGCTGACCAGGGCGGTCCTCCCGTCCGGCATGGTGGCGAACCAGCCGCCGCCGCTGGCGCCCTGGGTCATGTTGCAGCCGATGGTCAGCATGGACGGGCGCTTGGCGTCGAAGGACAGCCGGGTGGGCTTGCCGCCGTCGCACTTGTAGAGCTCCTGGCCGTCGAACGGCTTGACCAGCGGGTAGCCGGCGGCCGAGACCCTGAGCTGGTCGCGGGGCGCGTCGAACCACACCGGGACGGCCGAACCGACCGTCTCCTCAAGGGACTTGCCGGTGTCGTTCTGGTTGTGCACGCGCATCACGGCGAAGTCGTACTGGTTGGCGGCGTCGCCGGTCGGGCCGCCCTCGACCATCCACTGCGGGGAGGTGGTGACCTGGTCGGCCCACCAGGTGCCGAGCGGGGCCAGCTCGGACAGCGGGGCCTTCTTGCCGCCGCTGGAGGCACCGGAGTTGTTGTAGGCGGGGACGAACACCAGGTCCTTGTAGAAGTTGCCGCCCTTGCCCTCGTGCACGCAGTGCGCGGCCGTCCAGACCAGGTTGCTCTTGCCCGGGTGCTGCGGGTCGGCGACCACCGTGGCCGAGCAGTTGCCCCGACCGCCCTGGGCGGAGAAGAACACCTTGCCGGAGGGCTGCTTGAGGTACGGGCGGGGCACCGGCACGGCCTTGACCACCGGCGGCTCGGGGTCGGTCACCCCGTCGTCGGTGGAGGGCTTCGAGGTGGCCGGGGCCGGCTTGGCGGTGGGCGGGGCCGGGTCGGCGGGCTTGGCGTCGCCCATCTTGTCCGGATCCCAGAAGTCCTTCACCACCGGGTTGTTGAAGACGTGCTTGGACGCCCACTTGTCCCAGTCCTCGAACTTCCACTTCTTCAGGTCGTCCCAGGTCTTCGGCAGACCCTCCAGCAGGCTGGTCGGCAGGCCGGAGGGCAGGGTGATCCCGCCGATGACGCCGCCACCGCCCGGGGTGGCGGCGCCGCTCGCCGCGGTGGCGTTCGGCGGCGGCGCGGCGGTCTTCCCGCCGTCGCCGGCCGGGCCGTCCGGTCCGCAGGCGCTCGCGGCGAGCAGCGTTCCGGTGACCAGGGCGGCGGCCAGGGCTGACCGGTGGATCGATGGCATCTGTGCGCTTCCCCCTGTGCTCGGTCGGGCTTCGGTGTGGCGGCTCGCCGCCCTGGAGTCTTCCATCGCAGTGCAGGACGGCCGTGGCCGCCCCCCGGGTTGCGGGGCCGGCCTGAGGTCACCGATCAGTGACGCGGGACCAGGCGACTCGTTGGCACAGCAGGGCCTTCCGCCTCCGGGGCGGACAATCCCCGATCTTCACCCGGACGAGTGAGCCGTCCTTGTGATCACCCCTCAGGGATAGGTAACCCTTACCTGACGCGACGGTGCGAGCGCCCGCCGACCCTCTCCACCACCAGCGCGCGTCCGCACCCCCACGCGCACCAAGGAGCAGCCTTGAGCACCGCCCTCACCGGAGCCCCGCCCGAATCGACGCAGCCCGTGGAGCCCCCTCGGGAACCGTTGGGCGCGCCAACGAAAGTGACGAGCGACGAGCGAGCACAGCGAGTGCCGGAGCGAGGAGCGTCGACGCCGGATCAAGAGCGCCCGGAGGCGAGCGAGGAGTACCAGCCCGGGCCCGACCCGCTGCTGCACCCGGACCCGGCCGTCGCCGCCGAACAGGCCGCCCTGGAGGCCCTGTTGCGCTGCTGGACGCGGGAGACCGGCGCCCGGCCCGGGGCGGACGGGCGCCTGCGGATCGACGTCCTCGGCGGAGCCGCCCGGCTCACCGCGCCGGTCCGTTACTGGTCGCCCGGCGGATGGCACCGGTTCGGGCCGGCCACGCTCTCGGCCGGGGAGGGGACCGCCGAGGCCCCGGTGGACGCCGTCGCCGCCGCCGCGCTGCTGGCCGCCGCGGCCGCCGAACGGCCCGATCCCGGGCAGGTCGCCGACCTCGCCGCCCGGGTCGCCGACTCGGTGGTGCGCACCGCCGAGATCCTCGCCCACCGCCGCACCGCCGCCGAACCCGGCGGGCCGGAGCGCTCGCACTTCCTCGCCGCCGAGCAGTCCCTGTTGCTCGGCCACCCGCTGCACCCCACTCCGAAGAGCCGCGACGGCCTCGGCCCGGCCCAGAGCGCCGCCTACTCGCCCGAACTGCACGGCTCCTTCCGACTGCACTGGTACGCGGTCGACCGCGGGCTGCTCGCGGCCGGCTCCGCCGTCGCCGAGAGCGCCGACCGGCTCACCGCCGCCCTGCTCGGCGGCCGCACCGCCCTGCCGCCCGGCACCGCCGCCCTGCCGCTGCACCCCTGGCAGGCCCGCGAACTCGCCCACCGCCCGGCCGTCGCCGCCCTGCTCGCCGACGGGTTGCTGCACGACCTCGGCCCGGCCGGCGAGCCCTGGCACCCCACCTCCTCGGTGCGCACCGTCTACCGGCCCGGCGTGCCGTGGATGCTCAAGCTCTCGCTCGGTCTGCGGATCACCAACTCCCGCCGGGAGAACCTGCGCAAGGAACTGCACCGCGGCCTGGAGGTGCACCGGCTGCTGGAGAGCGGGCTGGCCGCCGAGTGGCGCGCCGCCCACCCCGGCTTCGACATCGTCCGCGACCCGGCCTGGATCGGCGTCGACCACCCCGGGCTCGGCGACCCGGGCGGCCTGGACACCGTGCTGCGCGCCCAGCCCTTCGCGCCCACCGACCGGGCGCTGTGCGTGGCCGGGCTGGTCGCCGAACAGCCGCTCGGCACCGGCACCACCGTGCCGTCCCGGCTCGGCGACACCCTGCGCTCGCTCGCCGCCCGCACCGGCCGCCCGCTGCGCACGGTGGCCGCTGAATGGTTCCTGCGCTATCTGGACGCGGTCGTGCTGCCCGTCCTCTGGCTGGACGGCCGGGGCGGCATCGCCCTGGAGGCGCACCAGCAGAACAGCATCGTGCTGCTGGACGCCGAGGGCTGGCCCGTCGGCGGCCGCTACCGCGACAACCAGGGCTACTACTACCGGGAGAGCGCCGCCGAGCGGCTCACCGCCCGGCTGCCCGGGCTCGGCGCGGAGAGTGACACCTTCCTGCCCGACCCGGTGATCGACCACCACTTCGCCTACTACCTCGGCATCAACCACGTGCTCGGCCTGATCGGCGCCTTCGGCTCCCAGGGGCTGGCCGACGAAACGGTGCTGCTGGCCGGACTGCGCCGGTTCCTGGCCGGCCCGCAGGCCACCGCCACCGGCTCGACGCTGCCCGCGCTGCTGCTGGACGCGCCCGCCCTGCCCTGCAAGGCCAACCTGCTCACCCGGATCAACGGCCTGGACGAGCTGGTCGGCCCGGTCGCCACCCAGTCCGTGTACGTGGACATCCCCAACCCGGTGGCGGGCGTCTGATGCCGGACGACGTGCCCGGGTGGGGGGCCGTCCCCACCCCGGCCGGGGAGTTCCGGCTCAGCCCGGTCCGGCTGCCCGCCGACCTGGAGCTGCTGGCCGGCTGGATGAACGACCCCGAGGTCGACGAGTTCTGGGAACTCGCCGGGCCGCCCGCCGTCACCGAACGGCACATCCGGGCCCAACTCGACGGTGACGGCCGCAGCGTGCCCTGCCTGGGCCTGCTCGACGGCACGCCGATGAGCTACTGGGAGGTGTACCGCGCCGACCTCGACCCGCTCGCCGGGCACTACCCGGCCCGGCCGCACGACACCGGCGTGCACCTGCTGCTCGGCCCCGCCGCCAGCCGCGGCCGGGGCCTGGGCGCCCTGCTGCTGTCCGCCCTCACCGATCTGATCCTCAGCCGACGACCTTGCTGCGAGCGGGTGGTGGCCGAACCGGACGTCCGCAACCGACGCTCGGTCCGGGCCTTCGAACGGGCCGGGTTCCGGGCCGTCGCCGAACTCGCCCTGCCCGACAAGCGCGCCGCCCTGATGGTCCGCGACCGAGACTTACCTTCTGCCTAGGACACCCCTGTGGACACCTCGACACCCCCGCCGTACGACCTGCTCGGCGTCGGCATCGGCCCGTTCAACCTCTCGCTCGCCGCACTCGCCGAGCCCGTACCCGGCCTGCGCACGCTCTTCTGTGACCAGCGTCCGGAGTTCCGCTGGCACCACGGGATGCTGGTGGACGGGGCCCGGATGCAGGTGCCCTTCCTCGCCGACCTGGTCTCCCTGGTCGACCCGACCAACCCGTGGTCCTTCCTCAACTACCTGCGCGCCCAGGACCGGCTGTTCCCGTTCTACTTCGCCGAGCGCTTCCAGTTGCCCCGCCGCGAGTACGACCACTACTGCCGCTGGGCCGCCGAACGGCTGGCCAACTGCCGCTTCGGCACCGAGGTCACCGCGCTGCACTGGGAAGGCGGGTCGTACCGGGCCGAGTTGACCGACACCGCGACCGGCCGGCGCTCCACCGTACGGGCCCGCAACCTCGCGCTCGGCGTCGGCACCCGGCCGGTCCTGCCCGAGGCCTTCGCGGGGCTCGCGGGCCACCCGCGGGCCTTCCACTCCGCCGAGTACCTCGACCGCCGCGCCGACCTGGCCGGCGCCCGGGACATCACCGTGGTCGGCAGCGGGCAGTCCGGCGCCGAGGTCTTCCTCGACCTGCTCCGCCGCCACGAGGGCGACGGCGTCCGGCTGCGCTGGCTCACCCGCACCCGGGCGCTCGCCCCCATGGAGTACTCCAAGCTCGGCCTGGAGCACTTCACCCCCGACTACACCCGCTACTTCCACAGCCTCCCCGGGACCGTCCGGGACGCCCTGGTCACCGCCCAGTGGCAGCTGCACAAGGCCGCCAGCGCCGAGACCCTCGCCGAGATCCACGACCACCTCTACGAGCGCACCATCGGCCGCCCGATCGACACCGCCCCGGTCGGGATCACCCCCGGCACCGCCGTCACCGACGCCCGCCCCGGCCCCTGCGGCGGCCTCGAACTGCACTGCCGGCACACCGACTCCGGCGCCGAGCACCTGCTGCGCACCGACGCCGTGGTGCTCGCCACCGGCTACCGCGCCGTCCGCCCGGCCGCGCTCGAACCGCTCGCCCACCTGATCGACTGGGACGAGTCCGGGCGCTACCGGGTCGACCTCGACCACCGGGTCGCCACCCGGCCCGAGCTCACCGGCGGCCTTTACGTCCAGAACGCCGAACTGCACACCCACGGCGTAGGCACCCCCGACCTCGGCCTCGGCGCCCACCGGGCCGCCGTCATCCTCAACGCCGTCACCGGCCGGACCGTCCACCGACTGCCCGACCGCACCGCCTGGACCGGCTTCGCGCCGCCGGCTCCCGCCGGTCACGCACAACCCACCCCCGCCGTCCCCCGTCCCCAGGAGCTGACCCGTGCCGCAACCGTCGGCCGCTGAACCGCCGCTCTACCTGCCCCCGCACCTCACCGCCGGGCACTGGCAGCGGGCCGGCCGCGCCCTGCTGGCCAAGATGTTCGGCGAGTTCGCCTACGAGGAACTGCTCACGCCCGCCCCCGGGGCACTCGACGGCGACTACCTGCTGAAACTGCCCGAGGCCGAGTACCGCTTCACCGCCCGCCGCGGTGCCTACGACAGCTGGCAGGTCGACCCGGAGTCCATCCGCTGCTCCAGCCCGGACGGCCTGGACCCGCTGCGCTTCCTCCCGTACGCCCGGCAGACCCTCGGGATGCGCGGCGAGACCACCGCCCACCTGATCCGCGAGCTCTCCGCCACCCTGACCGCCGACGCCCGCCAGCTCGCCACCGCGCTCACCGCCGCCGAACTCGCCGAGCTCGACCACCCCGCGCTGGAGGGGCGGCAGGGCGGCCACCCGTGGATCGTCCCCAACAAGGGCCGGATCGGCTTCTCCGGCGGCGACGCCGCCCGCTGGACCCCGGAGGCCCGCAGCCCGCGCCCGCTGCCCTGGATCGCCGTCCACCGCCGGCTCGCCCAGTACCGCGGCGTGCCCGGCCTGGAACTGCCCGAGCAGCTGTACGCCCGCGAGCTGGACGACCCGGACGCGCTGCGCGCCCCGCTCGGCCCGGACGCCGACGACTACCTGCTGCTGCCCGTCCACCCCTGGCAGTGGGACGAGACGGTCCTGCCGCTGTTCGCGCCCTGGATCGCCTCCGGCGAGATCGTCCCGCTGCCCTCGGACGGTGACCCACGGCTGCCCCAGCAGTCCATCCGCTCCTTCTTCAACACCGCCCACCCCGAGCGCTGCACCGTCAAGCTGCCGCTGTCCATCCTCAACACCCTGGTCTGGCGCGGCCTGCCGGTCGAGCGGACCCTCGCCGCGCCCGCCGTCACCGCCTGGCTGCACGGGCTGCGCGACGCCGACCCGTACCTGCGGGACGAGTGCCGGGTGATCCTGCTCGGCGAGATCGCCTCCGTCACCGTCGACCACCCGGTGTACCGGGAGATGCCCGAATCGCCGTACCAGTACAAGGAACTCCTCGGCGCGATCTGGCGCGAACCGATCGGACCCTTCCTCGCCGGGGACGAACGCGCCCGTACCCTGGCCGCGCTGCTCCAGACCGGCTCCGACGGCCGCGCGCTCGCCGCCGAGCTGATCACCCGCTCCGGCCTCACCCCAGCCGAGTGGACCGGCCGGCTGTTCGCCGCGATGATGCCGCCGCTGCTGCACTTCCTCTACCGCTACGGGCTGGTCTTCTCCCCGCACGGCGAGAACGCCATCGTGGTCTTCGACGACCGCGGCACCCCGACCCGGCTCGCGGTCAAGGACTTCGTCGACGACGTCAACCTCAGCGACCAGGACCTGCCCGAACTGCGCGAGCTGCCCGCCGAGGTCGCCGACGTATTGCTGCGGGACAGCCCGCAGGGGCTCTGCCAGTTCATCCACTCCGGGCTGTTCATCGGCGTCTTCCGCTACCTCGCCCCACTGCTGGAGGCGCAGACCGGGCTGCCCGAGACCGAGTTCTGGGCCCTGCTGCGTGCCGAGATCCACCGCTACCAGGACCGCTTCCCCGAGCTGCGCGGGCGCTTCGAGCTGTTCGACCTGTTCCGGCCCCGGATCACCCGGCTCTGCCTCAACCGCAACCGGCTGCTGCTGGACGGCTACCAGGACCGCCCGCACCGTCCGCACGCGGCCCGGCACGGTACGGTGCCGAACGCGCTGGTCGCCGTGGACGTGCGCCTTCCGGTGCGACGGGACCGGATTGTCGCCCCCGCCCCGTAGGGTGGAAGGGCCATGACGAACGACTCCGAACCCCTGCCCGCGACGGACCTCGGCGACGAGGCCGAGGAAGCCGTCGCCGTCCCGCGCTCGCGGATCCCCGAACTGCTGCACGCCGCGGTGGCGGCCGTCGGCGGCGTCGAGCGCCCCGGCCAGATGCGGATGGCCGAGGCCGTCGCCGACGCCGTCGACCACAGCGAGCACCTGCTCGTCCAGGCCGGCACCGGCACCGGCAAGTCCCTGGCCTACCTGGTGCCGGCGCTCGCCCACGGGGACCGCGTGGTGGTCGCCACCGCCACCCTGGCACTGCAACGCCAGCTGGTGGAGCGGGACTTGCCGCGCACGGTCGAGGCGCTGCACCCGGTGCTGCGCCGCCGACCGCTGTTCGCGATGCTCAAGGGCCGCTCCAACTACCTGTGCCTGCACCGGGCCAACGAGGGCACCCCGAGCGACGAGGGCGAGGGCCTGTTCGACCCGGTGGACGCGCTCGGCGGGCCCACCGGCAAGCTCGGGCAGGAGGTGCTGCGGCTGCGCGACTGGGCGGACGAGACCGAGACCGGGGACCGCGACGACATGAGCCCCGGCGTGTCGGACAAGGCGTGGGCGCAGCTGTCGGTCAACTCCAAGGAGTGCCTGGGCGCGACCCGCTGCGCGTACGGGCAGGAGTGCTTCGCGGAGAAGGCGCGGGAGCGGGCCAAACTGGCGGACGTCGTGGTCACCAACCACGCGATGCTGGCGATCGACGCGATCGAGGGCGCGCCGGTGCTGCCCGAGCACGGGCTGCTGATCGTGGACGAGGCGCACGAGCTGGTCAACCGGGTCACCGGCGCGGCCACCGCCGAGCTGACCGTCGGCGCGGTCAACCGGGCGGTGAAGCGGGCGGCCCGGCTGGCCAACGAGAAGGCCGTGGACGCGCTGCAGGCCGCCGCCGAGAACTACCACGGCCTGATGGAGACCGCCCAGCCCGGCCGGGTCGAGGAGCTGCCCGAGTACCTGGCGTACGCGGTCACCGCGATCCGGGACGCCGCCCGGCAGGTGATCACCTCGCTCGGCGAGACCCGGGACAAGGGGCTCAGTGACGAGGACGCGGTGCGCAAGCAGGCGATGGCCTCGGCCGAGACGCTGCACGAGACCGCCGAGCGGCTGCTGGAGGACTCCGAGTACGACGTGGTCTGGATCGAGCGCAGCGACCGCTACGGGCTGGGCACCGCCTCGCTGCGGGTCGCGCCGCTGAGCGTGTCCGGGCTGCTGCGCGAGGGGCTGTACAAGGAGCGCTCGGTCGTCCTCACCTCGGCCACGCTCAAACTCGGCGGGGACTTCAACGGCGTGGCCGGCTCGCTCGGCCTGCCCAAGGAGACCCGGCTGCCGGACGAGCGCACGCCCGGCGACAACCCGGAGCCCGGCTTCGGGGAGGACGCCGTCCCGTCCTGGCGGGGGATCGACGTCGGCTCGCCGTTCAAGTACCCCAAGCAGGGCATCCTGTACGTCGCCAAGCACCTCACCGACCCCGGGCGCGACCCCGAACGGCCGGACATGCTGGACGAGTTGGCCGAGCTGATCGACGCGGCCGGCGGCCGGACGCTGGGCCTGTTCTCCTCGATGCGCGGTGCCCAGGCGGCCGCGGAGGCGATGCGGGAGCGGCTGGACCACCGGATCCTGCTCCAGGGGGAGGACACCCTGGGCGAGTTGATCCGCGAGTTCGCCTCGGACGCGACCACCTGCCTGTTCGGCACGCTCTCGCTCTGGCAGGGCGTGGACGTGCCCGGCTCGGCCTGCCAGTTGGTCGTGATGGACCGCATCCCCTTCCCGCGGCCGGACGACCCGCTGATGAGCGCTCGCCAGAAGGACGTCGAACAGCACGGCGGCAACGGCTTCATGGCCGTCGCGGCGACGCACGCGGCGCTGCTGATGGCGCAGGGTGCCGGCCGGCTGGTGCGGGCGGCGGACGACCGGGGCGTGGTCGCGGTGCTCGACCCGCGGGTGGAGACCAAGCGGTACGGGGGCTTCTTCCGGTCGTCCATGCCGGAGTTCTGGTACACCACGGACCGCAACCAGGTGCGCCGCTCGCTGGCGGCGATCGACGCCTCGGCGGCGCCGGTGCGGCCGGTGGTGAAGCGGGGCTGAGCGCCGCCGCTGCCGCTGCTGCCGTACAACGACGGAGGGGCTCCCCGCTGACGCGGTGGAGCCCCTTCCCGGTGTTTGCCGTCCGCGGTGTCGGCGGCGGCGCGTCAGTGGTGTCGGAGGCACCGTGCCCGTGAGGTCAGAGGCGGCGCAGGACCGCGACGACCTTGCCCAGGATGGTCGCGTTGTCGCCGTTGATCGGCTCGTACGCCGGGTTGTGCGGCATCAGCCAGATCCGGCCGTCCTCGCGCTTGAGCCGCTTCACGGTGGCCTCGCCGTCGATCATCGCGGCCACGATGTCGCCGTTCTCGGCGACCGGCTGGCGGCGCACGGTGACCCAGTCGCCGTCGCAGATGGCGGCCTCGATCATCGAGTCGCCGCGCACGGTGAGCGCGAACAGCTCGCCCTCGCCGACCAGCTGGCGGGGCAGCGGGAAGACGTCCTCGACCGTCTGCTCGGCCAGGATCGGACCGCCGGCGGCGATCCGGCCGACCAGCGGCACGTAGGACGTGGACGGCCGACCGGCCGTTTCGGCGGTGTTGGGGCGGGCCACCTCGACGCCGCGGACCTCGTAGGCACGTGGGCGGTGCGGGTCCCGGCGGAGGAAGCCCTTGCGCTCCAGGGCCATCAGCTGGTGGGCGACCGAGGAGGTGCTGGACAGGCCGACGGCCTGGCCGATCTCGCGCATGGACGGCGGGTAGCCGCGGCGCTGGACGGAGTCGCGGATGACCTCGATCACCCGGCGCTGGCGCTCGGTGAGACCGGCCTCGTCGGTTCGGATGCCGGGGGGGCGTCCGGGCATCGCGCGGGCGGGGGAGGGCTGGTTCTCGTCCATTGCGGGGGAGTGTTCGATCGGCTGGTCGGGAACGCGGCTCGCGGTGGAAAGGGCCGCGCCGGAGAGGCGGTGGTCTTCGCTACGGTCCATGCTGATGTCCACACTCTGCTGATTCGTGGTGCGCTGCCCCACCTTGAACTGGGAGTGTTCCTGCACCGGGATGGTGTTGGTTTCGATGGTGTTCACGGCGGCCCCTCTCGACGGCTGTCCTCTCCCTTTTCCAGCCCAACGCACCTCCTATCGAAAGGTTGCGCCAAACACACGTTCGAGTGAATTATTCGGGAGTTGGCTGACTCGATCAAGGCTTTGTTGTACATCGAGTAAATGTTCGACCGGATGTCGACCCCGGAAGTCTAATCGGCGCCGACACGCCAGGGGTGTTACTTCCCCCTGAGGCCTAGATGTAGTGGCTAGAGTCCTCTCCGTGCCCAGTACTAGTGGTCGCGTCGCATGATCAGCTTGCCGAGGCCGGGGGCGCATCGCTTAGACTCGACTGGTCCGCACGTCCTGCCAGGGAGGGATCCCCAGGTGCACTGCCCCTTCTGCCGGCACTCCGACAGCCGCGTTGTCGACAGCCGGACCACCGAGGACGGCAGCTGCATTCGCCGTCGTCGACAGTGCCCGGACTGTGGCCGCCGTTTCACCACCGTGGAGACGGCCGCGCTCATGGTCGTCAAGCGCAGCGGCGTCACCGAGCCGTTCTCCCGGCAGAAGGTCATCACCGGCGTCCGCAAGGCCTGCCAGGGCCGCCCGGTCACCGAGGACGCCCTCGCGCAGCTCGGCCAGCGGGTCGAGGAGTGCGTGCGCGCCAGCGGCAACGCCGAGCTGACCACCCACGACGTCGGGCTGGCCATACTCGGCCCGCTCAAGGAACTCGACGTGGTCGCGTACCTGCGCTTCGCCAGTGTGTACCAGGCCTACGACGGACTCGAAGACTTCGAGGCCGCCATCGCGCAACTCCGCGCCGAGCGGCCCGTCCCCGAGGCGGACGGCACCCCCGTGCCCGTTCCCGCCGCAGCGCCCTAGGAGGCGCCGGGCCCCGCGCGGGCCCGCCTGTCAGCACCACACGGCCCCACGGGGCCCACGTGTGCCCGAAAACAGGGCACGAAACACCACAAACCATGCGTAAGCGGGCAAGGTCTCCCGCCTGCCCGCACACCGGAAGTACGAACCAGCGGTGCCCGGATTTTTCGGGGCACTTCGGGCGTTTGCCCAGGAGGAGGAGCGAGAAGTGACAGACACCACGAGCGGTTCCGCACGCGGGTCGAAGTCCGAGAAGGTCGCGGCCAAGGGCGCCAAGGCCCCGAAGGGCGGCCTCCGGATGGAGCGCATCTACACCACCCCTGGCGTGCACCCGTACGACGAGGTCCGCTGGGAGCGGCGTGATGTCGTCATGACCAACTGGCGCGACGGCTCGATCAACTTCGAGCAGCGCGGTGTCGAGTTCCCCGACTTCTGGTCGGTCAACGCCGTCAACATCGTCACGTCCAAGTACTTCCGCGGCGCCGTCGGCACCCCGCAGCGCGAGTGGAGCCTCAAGCAGATCATCGACCGCGTGGTCCTCACCTACCGCGCGGCCGGCGAGAAGCACGGCTACTTCGCCACCAAGGACGACGCCGAGATCTTCGAGCACGAGCTGACCCACGCCCTCCTCCACCAGGTGTTCAGCTTCAACTCGCCGGTCTGGTTCAACGTCGGCACCAAGCAGCCCCAGCAGGTCAGCGCCTGCTTCATCCTGTCCGTCGACGACTCCATGGAGTCGATCCTCGACTGGTACAAGGAAGAGGGCATGATCTTCAAGGGCGGCTCCGGCGCCGGCCTCAACCTCTCCCGCATCCGCTCCTCCAAGGAACTGCTCTCCTCCGGCGGCAACGCCTCCGGCCCGGTCTCCTTCATGCGCGGCGCCGACGCCTCGGCCGGCACCATCAAGTCCGGCGGTGCCACCCGCCGCGCGGCCAAGATGGTCGTGCTGGACGTCGACCACCCGGACGTCGAGGCCTTCATCGAGACCAAGGTGAAGGAGGAGGAGAAGATCCGGGCCCTGCGCGACGCGGGCTTCGACATGGACCTCGGCGGCGACGACATCGCGTCCGTCCAGTACCAGAACGCCAACAACTCGGTCCGCGTCAACGACGAATTCATGACCGCCGTCGAGAACGGCACCGAATTCGGCCTGCGCGCCCGGATGACCGGCGAGGTCATCGAGACCGTCGACGCCAAGAAGCTGTTCCGCAAGATGGCGGAGGCCGCCTGGGCCTGCGCCGACCCCGGAATCCAGTACGACACCACCATCAACAACTGGCACACCTGCCCGGAGTCCGGCCGCATCAACGCGTCCAACCCGTGCTCCGAGTACATGCACCTGGACAACTCCAGCTGCAACCTCGCCTCGCTGAACCTGATGAAGTTCCTGCGCGACGACACTGCGTCGGTCGGCGGGATTGGGTTCGACGCCGAGACCTTCGCCAAGGTCGTCGAGCTGGTCATCACCGCGATGGACATCTCCATCTGCTTCGCCGACTTCCCCACCGAGAAGATCGGCGAGACCACCCGCGCCTTCCGCCAGCTCGGCATCGGCTACGCCAACCTCGGCGCCCTGCTGATGGCCACCGGCCACGCCTACGACAGCGAGGGCGGCCGCGCACTGGCCGGCGCCATCACCTCGCTGATGACCGGCACCGCCTACCGCCGCGGCGCCGAACTCGCCGGTGTGGTCGGCCCGTACGACGGCTACGCTCGCAACGCGGCCGCGCACCAGCAGGTCATGAAGCAGCACGCGGACGCCTCGCTGGACGCCGTCTCCTTCGACGACCTGGACGCCCCGGTCTGGCTCGCGGCCAACAAGTCCTGGCAGGACGTGCTGCGCCTCGGTTCGCAGAACGGTTTCCGCAACGCCCAGGCCTCGGTGCTCGCCCCGACCGGCACCATCGGTCTGATGATGGACTGCGACACCACCGGCGTCGAGCCCGACCTCGCCCTGGTCAAGTTCAAGAAGCTCGTCGGCGGCGGCTCGATGCAGATCGTCAACGGCACCGTCCCGCGCGCCCTCAGGCGCCTCGGTTACCAGGACGAGCAGATCGAGGCGATCGTCGCCCACATCGCCGAGCACGGCAACGTGGTGGACGCGCCGGGCCTGAAGGCCGAGCACTACGAGGTCTTCGACTGCGCCATGGGCGAGCGCTCCATCTCGCCGATGGGACACGTGCGGATGATGTCGGCGATCCAGCCGTGGATCTCGGGCGCCATCTCCAAGACGGTCAACATGCCGGCCAGCGCGACCGTCGAGGACGTCGAGGAGATCTACTTCGAGGCGTGGAAGATGGGCGTCAAGGCGCTCGCCATCTACCGCGAGAACTCGAAGGTCGGCCAGCCGCTCTCGGCCAAGAAGAAGGACGAGAAGGAGGCGGCGGCCGAGGCCCCCGCCGCGGTCGAGAAGGTCGTCGAGTACCGCCCGGTCCGCAAGCGCCTGCCCAAGGGCCGTCCGGGCATCACCACCTCCTTCACGGTCGGTGGCGCCGAGGGCTACATGACCGCCAACTCCTACCCGGACGACGGCCTCGGCGAGGTCTTCCTGAAGATGTCCAAGCAGGGGTCGACCCTCGCGGGCATGATGGACGCCTTCTCCATCGCCGTCTCGGTCGGCCTGCAGTACGGCGTGCCGCTGGAGACCTACGTCTCGAAGTTCACCAACATGCGCTTCGAGCCGGCCGGTCTGACCGACGACCCGGACGTGCGGATGGCGCAGTCGATCGTCGACTACATCTTCCGCCGCCTGGCGCTGGACTTCCTGCCGTTCGAGACCCGCTCGGCGCTCGGCATCCACTCCGTCGAGGAGCGCCAGCGCCACCTGGAGACGGGTTCGTACGAGCCGCTGGAGGCCGAGGAGCTCGACACCGAGTCGCTGGCCCAGTCCGCCCCGGTGGTCGCCAAGCCGGCCCCCGCCGTCGAGGCGCCCAAGGCGGCCCCGAAGCAGGCCCACAACTCCACGGAGCTGATGGAGATCCAGCTCGGCCTCAACGCCGACGCGCCGCTCTGCTTCTCCTGCGGCACCAAGATGCGCCGCGCCGGCAGCTGCTACCTCTGCGAGGGCTGCGGCTCCACCAGCGGCTGCAGCTGACGATCCCGGCGTTCACCTCGCGTGAGGTGAGCCGCTGAAGCGGGGCGAGGACTTCACGGTCCCCGCCCCGCTTTTTCGCGTTCCCGGGGATGCCGATGTCACGGACGGGGGCGGTGTCCGGTCCGTAGGGGGTGACGGCTTTTCCCGAGAGGAGTGGTGTGGTGATGGGGACGGTGCTGGTGACCGGGGCGACGGGGACGTTGGGGCGGGAGGTGGTGCGCCTGCTGGTGGCGCGCGGGGTGGCGGTACGGGGGTTGAGCCGACGGGTGCGGGACGGGGGTGACGGGGTCGCGTGGGTGGTCGGGGACCTGGTGACCGGGGCGGGGATCGCGGAGGCGGTCGCCGGCGTGGAGACGGTGGTGGACTGCGCGACCACGCAGGGGAAGCAGGACGTGTCCGGGGTCGAGCGGCTGGTGGCGCAGGCCCGGCAGGCCGGGGTACGGCACCTGGTGTACGTGTCGATCGTGGGGGTCGACCGGGTGCCGATCGCGTACTACAAGGCGAAGCTCGCCTGTGAGCGGGTGGTGCGGGAGTCGGCGCTGGGGTGGACGGTGCTTCGGGCGACGCAGTTCCACGACCTGTTGTTCAAGGTCTTCGGGGTGAGCGCGAAGCTGCCGGTGTTCCCGGTGGTGACCGGTGCTCGGATCCAGCCGGTGGACGTCCGGGAGGTGGCGGCGCGGGTCGCGGGGCTGGTGGGGGCGGAGCCGGCCGGGTTCGCGCCGGAGGTGGGCGGGCCGCAGGCGCGGCCGTATCGGGAGCTGGCCGAGGCGTACCTGCGGGCGGCGGGCCGCCGGCGGGTGCTGCTGCCGCTGCGGGTGCCGGGGGCGGTGGGACGGGCGCTGCGGGCGGGCGGGCTCACGACGCCGGAGCGGGCGGTGGGGCGGGGGAGCTTCGAGGAGGCGCTGGCGCGGCGGTTCGGGTGAGCTCCGCAGCCGTCAAGCAGGGTTGACATTTCGCAAGGGGTGTCAACCAAACGAGCGTTTCACCGACGCGGCGCGGCAGGTGGTGGTCACCGCGCAGCGGGAGGCGAGGGACCTGCGGCACGGCTGCATCGGGACGGAGCACCTGCTGCTGGCGGTCCTGGCGCGGCCGGAGGACCCGGCGGGTGGAGGCCAAACTGGCCTGAGTCCGCCCCCGGCGGGGCCCGCGGCGGGGCGTCGATGGTGTCACCGACCGGTGTACGAGGCGTGAATGAAGGAGAATGACCGTCAACTAGCGGCTTGAGGCCAATGTCTGAATCGATATGATCGGCCGAAAGCGTGAACGGATCAGCCGCCCGGAGACGTTTCACGACGTCGCCGGGCGGTCTCGTATGCGCTCGACCCGCTGTCGGCGGCCGCAACCGTCGCCGACCCGCCGCCCGCGCCGCCGCCCGCCGACGTTGCCGAGGACCGCCCCGATGAGAGAAGCCACCAGCCCCGACGGTCAGCCGCGCCGCCGCCCCGCGCCGCGCACCGCCGCCCTCACGGCGGCTGCCGTCCTGCTGGCCCTGGTCGCCGCACCGGTCGGCATCGACCGGGCCCTGGGCGCGCACCAGCCGCTCACCGCCCTCGCGGTGGGCGCCGTCACGGTGCTCTGGCTGATCGCGGTCGGCCTGGCCGCGACCGGCGCCGAGCGCTCCCGCCAGCTGGCCGAGGCCGTGGAGGAGCAGCACCGGGAAACGATGACGGCGCTGGTCGTGGCCGACAGCGCCCGACAGGCCGAGACGGCCGCCAAGGAGCGCGCCACGGCCGCGCAGGCCGAACGGGACGCCGCCAAGGCCGAGCAGGCCCGCGCCGAGGCGGACGTGACCGCCGCGGTCGCCGAGCTGGCCCGGCTGCGGGCCGAGCTGGACACCGCGCGGGCCGAGGCCGAGGCAGCCCGGGAACGGGCCGCCGCCGAGCGCGCCGAGCTGGACCGGATCCCCGAGGACGTGCTGCCCGAGGTGGTGAAGAAGCTGCGCGCGGGCGCCGCCGTGGACAGCGCGCTGGCCACCCACCGCAAGCACCCCCAGTACGCGCTGCTGCGCGCCGTCGGCGAGGAGATCGGCCGGGGCGAGCGGCTGCGGGCCGCCGCGCTGGCGGTCTGCGCGACCGCCGCCGGGCGGGTGCAGGCGCTGGCCACGAGCATGCACGCCGAGCTGCGCGAGATGCAGCACCGGCACGACGAGGAGGTTCTCGGCGACCTGCTGCGCCTGGACCACTCGACCGCCCAGGCGGGCCGGATGGCGGACAGCATCGCGGTGCTCACCGGCGCCCGGTCCGGCCGCCGCTGGGCCAAGCCGATCGCGGTGGAGTCGGTGCTACGCGGCGCGCTCGGCCGGATCGGTGCCTACCAGCGGGTGCGGCTGCACAACGCCAGCACCGCCGCGGTCGCCGGGTACGCGGCCGAGGGCGTGATGCACGCGCTGGCCGAACTGCTGGACAACGCCACCAACTTCTCCGCCCCGCCGGCCGAGGTGCACGTCTACGTCGAGGAGGTGCCGGCCGGTCTGGCGGTCACCGTCGAGGACAGCGGGCTGGGACTGAGCGACAGTTGGCTGCGCCGCGCCGAACGGGCGGTCTCCGCCGAGCCGCTGGACCTCACCACGCTCACCGCCGGTACCCGGCTGGGCCTCGCGGTGGTCGGCATGCTGGCGCGCAAGCACGGGCTGCAGATCTCCTTCCGGCCGTCGGCGCGCGGTGGCACCGGGGTGGTGATGCTGATCCCGCAGCAGCTGGTCACCCACCAGGCCCCGGCACCTGTCCAGGTCCCCGCGCCCGTCGTGGAGTCCGCGCGCCCCGCGCTCACCCCGGCCCGCCCGGCGCCCACCTCGTTGCCGCCCGCGTCCACCGCGCCGAGCGCCGCCGCGGCCGCCGTACCGACCGCCACGGTGGTCCCGGCGCCCACCGTCCCCACCCAGACCCCGTCCGCGCCCGCCCGGATGACCGACAGCGGCCTGCCGCAGCGCCGGCGCGGACAGACGCTGTCCACCACCGCCCCCGCGGTGGCCCCGGCCGCGAAGCCCGTACGGACCGACGCGGCCAGCGCCGCCGCGCGGTTCGGCGCCTTCCGTCGGTCCGCCCAGCCGGCGGTGCCCCCACCGGCCGCCGAGCCCGTACCCGCGGCGACGCCGGCCGCGGACACCGACACCACGCCCGACGCTTCCCCCGTCACCGAGAAGGACACCCCATGAGCAGCGCCACCGACCGCGACCTCGACTGGCTGTTGGAAAACCTGCTGGCGGCAACCCCCGGCGCCCGGCACGCCCTGGTTCTCTCCGCCGACGGCCTCAAGCTCTGCCACACCGCCGGGCTGAGCGCGGACCAGGCCGACCAGCTGGCCGCGATCGCCTCCGGTCTGCAGAGCCTGGCGCACGGCGCCTCGATCGAGTTCGGCGACGGCAGCGGCGGGGTGCGGCAGTCGATGACCGAGTTCCACGGCGGCGTCCTGTGCATCGTGGCGGCCGGTGAGGGCGCGCACCTCGCGGTGGTCACGGACGACGACGCGGACGTGGGCGTGGTCGGCCACAACATGCACGGCCTGATCGAGCAGATCGGCGTCTACCTCAGCGCGCCCGCCCGCAGCGCGGAAGCCGACGACGCCGCTCAAGAGAGCGCCGGGATATGAACGCCGGGCCGGTGCTGCCGGGTCGGGACGACGACCCGGACCGCCTCTACACCATCACCGGGGGCCGCAGCCGGGCCCCGGAGAACGCCTTCGACCTGGTCACGCTGATCGTCGCGGAGCGGGAGCCGGTGGCCGGGATGCAGTCGGAGCACGCCCGGATCCTGCGGATGTGCGAGGCCCCGACCGCCGTCGTGGAGGTGGCGGCGGAGCTGTCGTTGCCCGTCTCGGTGGTGAAGATCCTGCTCGGCGACCTGTTGGAGTCCGGGGCGGTCACCGCCCGGCACCCCAGGTTCGCGCCGAACAAGGCCCGGCTGCCCGACCTCGACACGCTGAAGCAGGTGCTGCATGGCCTCCAACGGCTCTGACGTCCAGTCCGCGGTGCGCACCCCGCTGCGGGCGACCGCCGACAACGCGCTGAAGATCGTCGTGGTCGGCGGCTTCGGGGTGGGCAAGACCACCCTGGTCGGTTCGGTCAGCGAGATCCGTCCGCTGAACACCGAGGAGGTGATGACCCGGGCCGGTGAGGGCATCGACCCGGCCGGCTCCTGGGGCAAGCGCTCCACCACGGTCGCCTTCGACTTCGGCCGGATCACCCTGTCCGAGCGCCAGGTGCTCTACCTGTTCGGCGCGCCCGGGCAGGAGCGCTTCTGGTTCCTCTGGGACCGCCTGTTCAGCGGGGCCCTGGGCGCGGTCGTACTGGTGGACACCCGGCGGCTGGAGGAGTCCTGGTACGCGATCGACCGGCTGGAGCACCACGGCACCCCGTTCATCGTCGCCCGCAACAACTTCGGTGAGCCCACCCACACCCTGGAGCAGGTCCGAGAGGCGCTGGACCTGCCGGCCGGGGTGCCGCTGGTGGACTGCGACGCCCGCGACCGCGAGTCCGGCAAGCGGGTGCTGATCGAACTGGTCCACCACCTGGCGGCCCTCGCCGGAGTACCCGACGCGATCTACGAGGAGAGCACCCCGTGACCCAGCCCGCCGCCACCCCGCCCCCGGGCTGCCCGGCGCACGCCGGCGCCACGCCGCTGTACGGGCCGCGCTTCCAGACCGACCCGGCCCAGCTCTACCGCGAGCTGCGCGCCGCGCACGGCCCGGTCGCCCCGGTCGAGCTGGCCGGCGGCGTGCCCGCCTGGCTGGTGATCGGCTACCGCGAGCTGCAGCAGGTCACCGGCCAGCCGCAGCTGTTCGGCCGCGACTCCAGCCGCTGGCACGCCTGGGCGACGCTGCCCGCCGACTGGCCGCTGAAGCCGATGATGGCGCCGGTGCCGTCGATCCTGTACGCCGAGGGCGAGGAGCACGTGCGCCGCTCCCGTGCGGTCACCGACGCGCTGGCCGGCATCGACCCGTACGAGCTGCGCAAGCACGCCGAGGAGATCGCCGACCGGCTGATCGACGAGTTCGCCGGGCGCGGCGAGGCCGACCTGGTCGCCGAGTACGCGCACCGGATGCCGCTGCTGGTGCTGTGCAGGGTTCTCGGTCTGGACGAGGAGCAGGCACCGCAGCTGATCGCCGCCCTGCTGGCGATGCTGGACGGCGGGGCGGACGCGCCGGCCGGCGCCCAGCGGCTGCTGGAGCTGATGCTCGCGCTGGTGGAGGAGAAGGCCGAGCACCCCGGCGCGGACGTGGCCTCGCGGATGCTGGAGCACCCGGCGGGGCTGACCCACGACGAGGTGATGCGCGACCTGCGGGTGCTGCTGATCGCCGGCCATCAGCCGAGCTCGTACTGGATCTCCAACACGCTGCGGCTGATGCTCACCGACGAGCGCTTCGCCGCCTCGCTGGCGGGTGGTCGGCGCAGCATCAGCCAGGCGCTCAACGAGGCGCTCTGGGAGGACACCCCGACGCAGATCTTCGCCGGTCGCTGGGCGGTGCGGGACACCCAGCTCGGCGGTCAGCGGATCGCCGAGGGGGACATGCTGCTGCTCGGCTTCGCCGGGGCCAACGCGGACCCGTTGGTGCGGCAGGCCGACGGCCGCCCGGCCGAGGGGAACCGGGCGCACATGAGCTACTCGTACGGCGAGCACGGCTGCCCGTTCCCGGCGCAGGAGGCGGCCGAGGTGATCGCCACCACCGCGATCGAGGTGCTGCTGGACCGGCTGCCGGACCTGCGGCTGGCGGTGGCCGAGCACGCGCTGGTGTGGCGGCCCTCGGCGTGGGTGCGCGGGCTGGTCGCGCTGCCGGTCTCGTTCACCCCGGGCCACCCGGCCTGAGGGCGTGTCCGCAGCGCGCGTCTTGCGGATCTCCGTCGGGCCAGCCAAGATCCACGGGACGTGCACAATCGTTCGAAGTGCCTTGCCGTTGAAGGAGAGTAGACGCCGATGACCGCTGCCCCGGTCCCGATCGCCCTCGACCCGCTGGCCCGCGACAACGTCGCCGAGGGCGCCCTGCTGCGGGCCGCCGGCCCGGTGGTGCCGGTGGTGCTGCCGGGCGGGGTCGCCGCCTGGGCGGTGACCCGGCACGCGGCCGCGCGCGATCTGCTCACCGACGCCCGGCTGGTGAAGGACGCCAAGCACTGGGCGGCCTACCAGCGTGGCGAGGTGTCGAAGACCTGGCCGCTGATCGGCCTGGCGGTGCCCGGCCCGAGCATGGTGACCACGGACGGCGCCGAGCACCGCCGACTGCGGGCGCTGGTCGCACAGGCCTTCACCCCGCGCAGGGTCGAGCTGATGCGCCCGCGCGTGGAGGAGATCACCCACGCGCTGCTGGACGGCCTGGCGGCCGGGGCGTCGGTGGTCGACCTCAAGACCGCCTTCGCCTTCCCGCTGCCGATGACGGTGATCTGCTCGCTGCTGGGCGTGCCGGAGTCGGACCACGGCGTGCTGCGCGACCTGTACGAGCGGTTCTTCGGCATCAAGCCCGACCCGGCCGGCATCCAGGCGACCATCGCCGGGCTGAACGCCTTCGTCAACGACCTGGTGGCGCAGCGCCGTGCGGCCCCGGGCGAGGACCTGGCGAGCGTGCTGCTGGCGGCGGACACCGAGGGCGGGGCGCTCACCGACGCGGAGGCGGCGGCCACCCTGCGGGTGATCATCGCGGCCGGCCACGAGACCACGGTGAACCTGATCGGCAACGCGGTGCGGGCGCTGCTGGCCCACCCGGACCAGCTGGAGCTGGTGCGCGCCGGGAAGGTGTCCTGGGACGCGGTGGTCGAGGAGTCGCTCCGCTGGACCCCGCCGACCAGCAACTTCCTGTTCCGCTTCGCGGCGGAGGACATCGAGGTCGGCGAGGCGGTGATCCCGGCGGGCGAGCCGGTGCTGGTCTCGTACAACGCGATCGGCCGGGACCCGCTGCAGCACGGGGTGACGGCGGAACTGTTCGACATCACCCGGGACCCGACCCGCCACCTGTCCTTCGGCCACGGCCCGCACGTCTGCCCGGGCTCGCCGCTGGCCCGGCTGGAGGCGGGGGTCGCGCTGCCCGCACTGTTCGAGCGCTTCCCCGCGCTGTCGCTGGCGGTGCCGGACGGCGAGCTGCGGCCGAGCCCGTCGCTGGTGGTGAACAGCCTGCTGGAGCTGCCCGTCCGACTCTTCTGACGGTACGTCGGGGTTGCGTCGGGGCCGCGTCGGAACCATGGCCCCGTCCGGCTTCCGGGCGGGGCCTTCGGCTCCTCGGGGCGTGAACTCCGGTTTCCGTCGGTCACGGTCGGGGCACCGGTCTGTGAAGGTCGACCATGGACCTTGGCGGCGGCCGGTGGCTGCGTTAACGTCGTCGAATCGGTTCGGCCGCCCGCTCGCCCGCGACCTCTGCACGCCCATCTCCGGTACAGCGCAGTGTTGTTCAGCCAACCTTCGGCAGCACGCCCTGGCGAGGAGGACCGCATTGACCCTCAACCCGACCGCGCCGTACTGGAGTTCCCGCCGCCGATTGGCCGCCGTGCCCGCCCTGCTGGCGGCGCTGACCCTGACCGCGGCCTGCTCGAACAGCTCCGGCGGTTCGGGTGGCGGCGGTGGAGCGGCCCAGACGCTGACCGGCGACTGCGCCAAGTACCAGCCGTACGCGGGCCATTCGGGCACCACGGTGACGATGTTCGCCTCCATCCTCAGTCCGGAGTCGGACAACCTGGAGAAGTCCTGGTCCGAGTTCAGCAAGTGCACCGGGATCAAGATCAGCTACGAGGGGTCCAACGACTTCGAGTCCCAGCTGCCGGTCCGGGTGGCCGGCGGCAATGCCCCGGACTTCGCGATCATCCCGCAGCCGGGCCTGCTGGCGCAGATGGTCAAGAGCGGCAAGGTGGTCAAGCCGCCCGCCCAGACCGTCGCCAACCAGGACAAGTGGAGCCCGGTCTGGAAGACCTACGGCTCGGTCGACGGCACCTTCTACGCGGCGCCGATGAGCGCCAACATGAAGTCGCTGGTCTGGTACTCGCCGAAGGCCTTCAAGACGGCTGGCTACGAGGTGCCGAAGACCTGGGCGGACCTGGTGGCGCTCAGCGACCGGATCGCCAAGTCGGGCGGCCCAAAGCCCTGGTGCGGCGGCATCGCCTCCGGCACAGCCACCGGCTGGCCGGCCACCGACTGGCTGGAGGAGGTGGTGCTGGGCGCGTACGGTGGTGAGGTCTACGACCAGTGGGTCGGCCACCAGGTGAAGTTCTCCGACGAGAAGATCACCACCGCGATGAAGACCGTCGCCGACTGGATGCAGAACCCGGCCTGGGTCAACGGTGGTTACGGTGACGTCACGTCGATCGCCACCACCACCTTCCAGGACGCGGGCGCGCCGATCCTCACCGGCAAGTGCGCGATGCTCCAACAGGCCTCCTTCTACGAGGCCCAGTGGCCCAAGGGCACCAAGGTCGGCCCGGACGGCGACGTGTTCGCCTTCCGCCTGCCCGCGGTGAACCCGTCGATCGCCAACCCGGTCGAGGGCGGCGGCGAGTTCCTGGCCGCCTTCTCCAACAAGCCCGAGGCGCAGGCGGTGCAGAACTACCTGTCCAGCTCGGACTGGGCGAGCAGCCGGGTGAAGACCGCGACCGGCTGGGTCTCGGCCAACCAGGGCGTGGACAGGAGCCTGTACACCGACCCGATCGACAAGCTCTCGGCGGAGGCGCTGACCGACCCGAGCGCGACCTTCCGCTTCGACGGCTCCGACATGATGCCCGCAGCCGTCGGCGCCGGGCAGGAGTGGAAGTCGCTGACCGCCTGGTTCGCCGAGGGACAGGCGATCCAGAAGACCGCCGCCGACATCGACGCCGCCTGGCCGAAGTAGCCCGCCCTGGCCCGTCGGGCGCGGGCACGAGGACCACCTGTCGAGGGCGGTGCGGGGCCACCCACCCGCACCGCCCGCCCCCTTCCCACCGCACCCGAAGGGACGTACAGCCATGTCCGTATCCGGCTCCCCGCCCGACACCGGCTCTCTGTCCGATGTCGGCTCCCTGCCTCGCGTCGGCGGCTCCCTGGCCGACGGCGCCTGGGGCGACGCGGCGGTCAAGTTCGGCAACAGCTTCGGCGCGATCGCGGGCTTCCTCGGGATCCTGCTGCTGGTCTTCCTGGTGGCCGGCCGGGCCCGGGGCCGGTTGGCCCGCCCGCTGGCCGTCCTGGTGTTCCTCGGCCCGGCCGTGCTGCTGCTGGCGGTCGGCCTGGTGATGCCGCTGGTCCGCACCGTCTACCTGAGCCTGCAGAACGCCGACGGCACCGGGTTCGTCGGCGGCGAGAACTTCGGCTGGGCCTTCACCACCGACTCGATCCGCGAGGTGCTGTTCAACACCCTGCTGTGGCTGGTGGTGGCGCCGCTGGTGGCGACCGGGCTGGGCCTGGTGCTGGCGCTGCTGGTGGACCGGATGCGCGGCCAGGCGGTGTACAAGTCGCTGATCTTCATGCCGATGGCGATCTCGCTGGTCGGCGCCTCGATCATCTTCAAGTTCGTCTACGAGGCGCGCGGGAAGGACCAGCCGCAGATCGGGCTGCTCAGCCAACTCGCCCACGCGGTGGGCTGGTCGGATCCGCCGAACTGGCTGCTCAGCCAGCCGCTGAACACCTTCCTGCTGATGGCGGTCATGGTCTGGGTGCAGACCGGCTTCGCGATGGTGGTGCTGTCGGCGGCGATCAAGGCGATCCCGGACGAGGTGACGGAGGCGGCCCGGCTGGACGGCGCGACCGGGCTGCGGCTGTTCTGGTCCGTCACCGTGCCGATGATCCGCACCACGGTGATGGTCGTGCTGACCACCGTCATGATCATCACGCTGAAGGCCTTCGACATCGTCCGCACCATGACGGGCGGCAACTTCGGCACCCAGGTGCTGGCCAACGAGATGTACTCGCAGTCCTTCGTGCAGTTCAACGACGGGCGGGGCAGCGCCCTCGCGGTGCTGCTGTTCCTCGCGGTGCTGCCGTTGGTGGCCTACAACATCGTCCAGCTGCGGAGGGAGCGTGAGGTGCGGTGAGTGATCGTGAGGCGAAAGCCGTGAACCCTCGGTCCGCTGGCCGTCGTCCCGCTGGCAGCCGGCCCGTCCGGGGGAATCCGGTGCGGAAGGCCTTCAGCAGCCCGCTGGCCTCGGTGTTCGTGATCGCGATGACGGTGCTCTGGACGATCCCTACCCTCGGCCTGCTGGTCACCTCGCTGCGCCCCAAGCAGGACGTGACGGCCGACGGCTGGTGGAACGCCCTGCTCCACCCGGACTTCGGGCTCGGCAACTACCACGCGGTGCTGTTCGAGGGCGGCTCCGGCGTCTCCACCGGCCTGATGCCCTTCCTGGTGAACTCGCTGGCGATCAGCATCCCGGCCACCCTCTTCCCGCTGGTGTTGGCGGCGATGGCGGCCTACGCGCTGGCCTGGGTGCGGTTCCGGGGGAGCGACGCGGTGTTCTTCACCGTGTTCGCGCTCCAGGTGGTGCCGCTCCAGATGGCGCTGATCCCGTTGCTGCGGCTGTTCTCCGGCGGCGCGCACCTGGGCCCGCTGACGCTGATCCCGGCGGTGGACCTGAAGGGCAGCTACGCGCCGGTCTGGCTGGCGCACACCATGTTCGCGATGCCGCTGGCGGTGTTCCTGCTGCACAACTTCATCGCCCAGCTGCCGCGCGATCTGATGGAGGCGGCGGTGGTGGACGGCGCCTCGCACTTCAAGATCTTCCGCTCGATCGTGCTGCCGCTGTGCGCCCCGGCGCTGGCCTCGTTCGCGATCTTCCAGTTCCTGTGGGTCTGGAACGACCTGCTGGTCGCGCTCACCTTCGCCGGCGGCACACCGGAGGTGGCGCCGATGACGGTCCGGCTGGCCCAGCTGTCCGGCTCCTTCGGCGGGCGGTGGGAACTGCTCACGGCCGGGGCGTTCCTGTCGATCATCGTGCCGCTGATCGTCTTCTTCAGCCTCCAGCGGTACTTCGTGCGCGGGCTGCTGGCCGGGTCGGTGAAGGGGTAGGCCACGACCTCCGGTGTTCTGAACGCGTTCAGAACCAACTTTTGAACCCGTTCAGAATGGTCTACAGTCGGCAGCGGCCGCGGCGCCCAGCGCGCCCGCCGGCGGACCGCCCCGAGGGCGGCTTCCGCATGCCCGCCGACCACTGAGGGGGACTCATGTCAGGCCTGTCCATGCCTGCCCCGACCGATCCGCCGCCCGTCGACCCGCCGTCCGTCGATCCGCCGTCCCGGCCCGCGTACTCGCAATCCGGCCCGTACCGGTCGGCCGGCACGCCCGTGCCGTCGCGCGGCGACCGGCTGCGCCGCACCGAGCCCGAGCACCGGGCGGCGGCCACCCCCCGAGTCCTCCTGCTCGCCCTGCTCACCGGCCTGCTGACGGCCTGGCTGCTGTACGACGGCGTGGGCGCCAACCTGCTGATCTGCGGCGCCGCCACAGCCGTCGGGGCCGGCCTCGTCGCCCGCGCGGCGGGCCGCAGGGTCCGGCCCTGGACGGTGGCCTGGAGCCTGCTCGCCCTCGCCCTGCTCGCCGTTCCGGCCCTCTGGGACGCGGGCTGGCCGACCGTGCTGGCCGTCGGGGGCGCGCTCGGCCTGGCCTCGCTCGCCCTGCACGGCGGCCGGCGCTGGCCGGGCGTGCTGTTCGCCCTGCCCGCCGCATTCTGGCAGCTGGTGTCGGGTGTGGGCTGGGTCTGGGACGGACTGGGGGGCCGAGCGCTGCCCGGCCGCGGCCGGATCGCCCCGGTGCTCAAGGCGCTCGCGGTCGCCGCCGTCCTGCTCACCGTCTTCGGCCTGCTCTTCGCCAGCGCCGACGCCGGCATGGCGGACCTGCTGAGTGGCCTCAACCCCAGCTTCGAGCTCCACCAACTGCCGCTGCGCGCGACGCTGTTCGTACTCGGCACGCTCACCGCGCTGGGCTTCGCGCACATCGCGGCCGGGCCGCGCCGCTGGGACCGCATGACGGCCCGGCCGGGGCGGGAGCGGCGCCGTCTGGAGTGGGCGCTGCCGCTGGTCGCGCTCAACCTGATGTTCGGCGCCTTCGCGGTGATCCAGGCCGTGGTGGTGCTCGGGGGTGCGGACGCCGTGCTGAGCAACACCGGCATGAGCCGCTCCGAGTACGCCCGGCAGGGCTTCTGGCAGCTGAGCGCGATCACCGCGCTGACCCTGGTCGTGGTGGCCGTCGCCAAGCGCTGGGCCCCGCGCACCACCCCAGCCGACCGCCGGGTGGCGCGGATCCTGCTGGGGCTGCTCTGCCTGCTCGCGCTGGTCGTGGTGGCCTCGGCGCTCGGCCGGATGTGGTTCTACGTGGACGCCTCCGGGCTCACCCGGCTGCGACTGTGGGTGCTGGTGGTGGAGATCTGGCTGGGCGTGGTCTTCCTGCTGCTGATCACCGCCGGGCTCACCCGCGGCGCCGGCTGGCTGCCGCGCGCCGTCGTCCTCAGCGGCATGCTCACCGTCGCGGTGTACGGGCTGGCGGGGCCGGACGCGATCGTCGCGGAGCAGAACGTCGCCCGCTTCGAGCGCTCGCAGCAGATCGACCTGCGCAACGTCCGCGAGCTCTCGGCGGACGCGGTGCCTGCCCTGGACCGGCTACCGGAACCGCAGCGGTCCTGTGCGCTGCAGCTGATCCGTGCCGACCTGGCGGACCACCCCGTGGCCTGGTCCGCCACCAGCCGCTCCGCCGACCGGGCCCGCGGGATCCTGGCCGCACGGCCGTTGGCCGACGACGGACCGAGGGAGGTGAGCGCCTGCACGCGGGCGGGGCTGCGGATCGACCCGCACTTCTGACGGCCGGGACGCGCAACGGGCCCGCCGGGAGCGTGCTGCTCCCGGCGGGCCCGTCGGCTGTTGGTGCCTTGGTGCGCTGTCGTGCCTCAGTGCATCGCGACGCCAGCGGAGTCACCGCTCGGCAGGTCGCTGGCCTTCGCCTTGATCACGAAGAGGGCGACGAGCAGTGCGACCCCGGCGAGCGCCGCGCCGACGATGAAGCCGTGCGAAATCCCCTGGGTGAGAACCGAGTTGGCTGGATCGGTGCCCGGGATGAACTCGTGGTGCTGCTCGAAGAAGGCCTTCTCCTGCGGACTG
This sequence comes from Kitasatospora sp. NPDC001159, assembly GCF_053598235.1. NCBI lineage: Bacteria > Bacillati > Actinomycetota > Actinomycetes > Kitasatosporales > Streptomycetaceae > Kitasatospora > Kitasatospora sp. NPDC001159. The sequence goes on along the minus strand of NZ_JBSFJV010000023.1, from coordinate 20,554 downwards.
GCGCTCTGCATGAACGCCGGAAGCTGGGCCTTGGTCTCGGCGGCGGCGTAGTGCGCGAAGACCGTGGTCAGGATCGACAGGCCGAGCGAACCGCCGATCTGCTGCATCGAGTTGAGCAGGCCGGAGGCGGCGCCGGTCTCCTCGCCCGGGACGCCCGCGACCGAGAGCAGCATCACCGGGACGAAGATCAGGCCCATGCCGAAGCCGAACACCACCGTGGGGCCGAGCACCCCGTCCACGTAGCCGCTGTCCTTGCCCATCAGGGTCAGCCAGGAGAGGCCGACGGTGACCAGCAGCGCGCCGCCCGCCATGAACGGCTTCGGGCCGTACTTGGCCTGCAGGTTGGACGCGATCTGCGCGGCGATGATGATCGCGACACTGATTGGCAGGAACGACACACCTGCCTTGAGCGGGCTGTAGCCGAGCGGTCCCTGCACGAACAGGACGACGTAGAAGAAGATGCCGAACATGGCCGCGGCCAGGCAGAGCATCATCACCAGGCCGCCGGTGCGGTTGCGGTCGGCGAACAGGTGCATCGGGGTGATCGGCTGGTCGGTGCGGTTTTCGATCACGAAGAAGGCGACCATCAGGATCGCGCCGGCCGCGAAGGAGCCGAGCGTGATGCTGTCCGTCCAGCCGTCCGAGGCGGCCCGGATGAACCCGTAGACCAGGCCGACCAGGCCGAGCGTCGAGGTGAGCGCGCCGGGCAGGTCGAAGCGGCCCGGGTGGCGCTCGGACTCGGCGATGTAGCGCGGCGCGGCGATCGCGATCACGATCGCGATCGGCACGTTGACGAAGAACACCCAGCGCCAGTTCAGGTATTCGGTGAGCAGGCCGCCGGCCAGCAGGCCGATCGCGGCGCCCGAGCCGGCCACCGCCGAGAAGACGCCGAACGCCTTGTTGCGTTCCGGCCCTTCGTCGAAGTTGGTGGCGATCAGGGCGAATGCGGTCGGTGAACAGATCGCGCCGCCGATGCCCTGGAGCGCGCGGGCGGCCAGTAGCAGGCCACTGTCCTGCGCGAAACCGCCCAGCAGCGAGGCCAGGCCGAACAGCAGGGTGCCGAAGATGAACACCCGGCGGCGGCCCAGGATGTCACCCGCGCGACCGCCGAGCAGCAGCAGCCCGCCGAAGGTCAGCGTGTAGGCGTTGATGACCCAGGACAGGTCGGTGGTCGAGAAGTTCAGCGCGTCCTTGATGTGCGGCAGCGCGATGTTCACGATGGTCGCGTCGAGCACCACCATGAGCTGCGTGGCCGCGATGACGGTCAGGGTGATGCCCTTCCCGTGACCTTGACGGCCCTTCGGCGGTGATGTCTTGCTGAGCGTGTCGGAGACAGCCACGAATGTTCCCCCTGCTGGCTACGTGCGAGGTGCTTGGTGTGAAGTGCTGGTACGTGCTTGGTGCTTGGTGCTTGATGCTCGGTGCGTGGTGCTCGGTGCGTGGTGTCCGGCTGACCTGCGGGCCCGGAGTGCTGTCGCGCGCCGACGTCGACTGTGTGTCGGCGGGCTAGGAAGGAACGGTGCCGTTCACTAATTTGGAAGATATCCTGGGCTTGATAGTGAACGCAAGCGTTCCTTAAGGAGGGTGGCGATGGAGCGGATGGTGCGGCGCCTCACGGCGGACCGGGCATCCGGTCGGGCAGTCGCCCGACCGGTGGAGGGCGGGGTGTCGTCGCCCCTGGTACCTGCGGTACTGGCGCCTGCGGTGCCCGCAGTGCCCGTGGAGCCGGTGGTGCCCGCGGTGCCGGTGGTGGTGTCCGTGGAGCCGATGGCGCTCGTGGAGTCGTCGGATGGGGAGTCGGAGCCCCGCTGCCCGATTCGGGCGGCCCGGGAGGCGCTGGCGCGACCGGTGCGGCGCCGGGGGAAGGAGCTGGAGAACGCGATCTTCGAGGCCGCGCTCGACCAGCTCACCTCCGGCGGTTATGCGCGACTGACGATGGAGGGTGTCGCCGCTGCGGCGCGGACCGGGAAGGCCGCGCTCTACCGGCGCTGGGCGTCCAAGGTCGAACTCGTCATCGATGCCCTGGACTCCACTCTCCCACGCCCTCACGGGGTCCCCGACCTCGGGTCCGCCCGTGCCGAATTGCTGCAGCTCGTCGGGCTGTTCACGGATGCGATCGGCTCCGGTGCGGGTGCCGCCCTGCATGCGCTGATGGCCGAGCTCTCCCAGCAACAGGCCGAGGTGTTCAAGGACTTCATCGTGCAGCGGGTGATCGAGCCGACCAAGGACACCATCCTGGACATCCTCCGCCGCGGCGTCGAACGCGGGGACGTCCGGCCCGGGGCGGTCTCCCCGCTGGTCGCCGACGTGGTCCCGTCGATGCTGATGTTCCAGGTGAAGATCCGCGACCGGGAGCTGGCGCCCGACTTCGCGGTCCGGCTGGTGGACGACGTACTGGTCCCGCTGATCCGAGAGTCGTAGGCCGGGGCGGCCGGTGTGGGGCGGGCCGGCCCGTGCGGGGCGGCCGCACCGGGCGGGCTCGGGGCGGTCGTAAGACAAGGCTTAGGCTGGAGGCTGCCCCCACCGGAACGGGCTGCTTTGCCGAACGGAGTCCCCGCGATGCCCATCGTCCCGCCGACGCACTCCGTCGAACGCTCGCTCCGCCGGGCCGGCGCCAAGATCGTGGTCGGCCTGGACGAGGTCGGGCGCGGCGCCTGGGCCGGACCGGTCACCGTCGGCGCCGCCGTCACCGGACTGCGCAAGGCGCCCGAAGGGCTGACCGACTCCAAGCTGCTCACCGAGCTGCGCCGCCAGGCGCTCGAGCCGGTGCTCGCCGACTGGGTCACCGCGTACGCGCTCGGGCACGCCTCGCCGCAGGAGTGCGACGAGCTCGGCATGACGGCAGCGCTGCGGCTGGCTGCCGTCCGCGCGCTGGAGGCGCTGTCGGTCGAACCCGACGCGGTGGTCCTGGACGGCAAGCACGACTACCTCGGCGGCCCCTGGCGGGTGCGCACGGTCATCAAGGGCGACCAGTCCTGCATCTGCGTTGCCGCCGCCTCGGTGCTCGCCAAGGTCCACCGCGACGGGATGATGGCCGAACTGGGCGAGGCGTACCCGGAGTACGGCTTCGCGGACAACGCCGGCTATCCGTCCCCGGTGCACCGCGCCGCGCTGGAGGAGTACGGCCCCACCGAGCACCATCGGCTCTCCTGGGCGTACTTGGACGCACTGCCGAAGTGGCGTCATCTCAAGCGCGGCCGGGACGTCGCGGGTGCGGGTCGGGGATCCGCCGACGAACAGTTGACACTCGGTTTCTGACGTTCCGTCTGGAATTGCCCCCGGTGTGGGTGGCGGGTGTCCGGTGCCCAATGGGTGGGGCGCTCGTGCGCGCCCGACCGGCATTTGATAGATATCCGGGTATGCCTGTCTTCCCCGAGGAGCCGGAGATTCACGAGAGCCTCCCGGGCCCCGGCGTTCCCTTCCCCCGCGAGTCGGACGCACAAGCCCTCCACGCGCCTGCCACCGGCGGCGCGCCCGCCACCGCACCCACCACCGTCACCGCCGCACTGGTCCCGGTGCCCGGCCCCCGTCCGGCGCCCCCGCGTCCGGGCCCGCCGCGCGCCGACCGTTCGGGCCCGCCGCGTCTGATCCCCAAGCCGGGGCCGGCGCCGCGCCGCCCGGCCGCCGCCGCGCCGCAGGTCGAGGTCCAGCGGATCGCCGCGACCCCGGCCGAGGCGCTGGAGCGCGCCGATGACGCGGTCGACCTGTTGCTGGACTCCGGCCGCAACCCGGGCGACATCCTGGTGCTGACCGTCGGCGAGACGCACCCCTGGCAGCAGCACGAGCTCTCCTTCGGTGAGGAGCGCTACTGGGCGCAGCTCACCGAAGGCGGGGACGTGTTCTACGCCGACGCCGCGCTGACCCGTCCGGTTCGCCGCGAGGTGGTCGTCCTGGTGGTCAACGGTGGTTCGCCCGCCCGGGCCGCCGAGGCGCACAGCAAGGCGCTCGGCCACGCGACCGCGCTACTGGTGGTCTGCGGAGAGGCCGGCCCGGCTGCGGCCGGTGCGGCCGGTGCCGCACCGGGGCGTCCGGTCAAGGCCTGACAGTCGTTCCCGCTCCGGGTCCGGCGCCGTACGGTGCCGGACCCGGGGTCCGTCCGGAGTGCCAGCCCCGCTACCCGCACCGGTGCGCGCGGGGTCTGCCGTTGCCTTGTCGGCGCGCGCTGCCGTTGTCGGTGCCGCTCAGCGGGTGCCGGTGCGGCGGCCCGGTTCGACGGCCGTGACCCGCGCCGGGACCCACGGGGGCTCGGACGACTGGGAGCGCTGCGGACCGTCGCCGCGCTTGGCCTGCTCAGCCGCCTGCTGCCTGGCGCGCTGACTGCGCGGGGCGTCGTCGAGCACCGACCGGGGCGGCAGCTCCGTCACGGTGTGCACCGGCCCGTCCGCCCACGAACCAGCGTGTGGATTGCGCCCGCCGCGCCCGTCGCCGAGGATTTGCCAGCCCGCCGGGGTGAGTCCGATGTACGAGCCGCAGCGCAGGCCGTGCAGCATGGACGCGTCCCGCAGCGCCCACATCCAGGCGCCGTCCTGCTCCGTCCAGCCGGGCGCGCCCTCGCGGCAGCGCAGCAGCGCGGCCGTCCGGGTCGGCTCTGACCGTCGCAGGTCGTGCGGGATGATCCGGCGCAGGTGCGCGAGCAGGTCGTTCCGGTGCTGCCAGCCGTCGGTGTCGTGCGGCCAGGGCGTGAACGAGGCCGAGGCGGCCAGGTGGTGGAGCGCGTCCAGGACCGCGACCACGACTGTGCCCGGCTGGGGCAGATGACGCTGGTGCAGCTCCAGGACGAACTCGCGCGGATCGCGCAGCAACGGGATCCCCGAGGCGGTCCAGGTCTCCAGGTCGAGCAGCCGTCTGGGCGCCGAACTCCCGGAGAGGGGATGTTGACCTCGGCCGATACCGTTGATCACGATCCTCCTTCCTGGCCCGTGGGTAGGCGGGTGCCTGGGTACGCCGAAGGGCGGGTCCAGCGGACCGGATTTCGGGTACCTCCCAATTCTCGGGGCAACGGGGGCGGACCGGCAACGATGAAATGATGAGCGCCACCCGAAAGCCCATGTTCTGCCGGATATGTTCCACGGCCGCCAGAGTGTCGCCCAGGCGTCGCCCGACCTTGATCCACGCCGCGCAAAGGACGGGGTGAACCGTCTTCGGCATGGTGGGCACTCCTTTCCCGGGTTGGTCTGCGGTGTGATCGAAATCGCCCTGTCGGCTCCTTTCGCTTAGGCCATTCGAGTGACGGCGGTCGTGGGCGGAGACGGCCGCTCGCGGCGGCCGGTCGCCGCCCGCTCAGCCCTGCACGGCCAGGACCAGCGGCAGCACCGCGCTCGCCCCTGCCCGGCGCAGCAGCCGGGCGGCCACGGTGACCGTCCACCCCGAGTCCACGAGGTCGTCCACCAGCAGCACCGGCCCGCCAGCCGCTGCCACCGCCTGCTCCAGCTCTGGTGGCAGCGTCAGCGCCCCGGCCAGCGAGTGCAGCCGTTGGGCGCTGTTGCTGCGGGCCCCGTGCGGCGGCAGCCCGCCGGCGTACTCGATCCGGCCCAGCAGCGGCAGCCGCCCGATCTCGGCGATCCGCGCGCCGAGGCTGCCGACCAGCTGGGGGCGGGTCGAGGAAGCCATGGTCACCACGCCGACCGGCCGCTCCAGCCGGGCGCCCTCCGCCGTCGCCGGTCCGGCCCAGCCGCCCGGACCGCGCGCCCAGTCGGCCAGCACCGCCACCAGCGCGTCCACCGCCTCACCGGGCACCGGCACGTCCGGCGCCTGCTCGGCGAGCAGGGCGCGCAGCCGGTTGCCCCAGCCGATGTCCGACAGCCGGCCGAGCGCCCGACCGGTCTCCGCCTGCTCACTCGCCGGGATCCGGCCCTTGAGCGGCACCCCGAGCGCGTCCATCCCCGTGGGCCAGAGTCGGCGCGGCTCGAAGCTCACGCCCGGGCGGCCGAGCGCCGCCCGGGCCGCGGCCAGCGTCTCGGCCGAGACCTCCGGGGTGTGCAGCGGGCCCGCGCAGTTGTCGCACCGGCCGCACGGCGCGGCCTGTTCGTCGTCCAGCTGGCGGCGCAGGAACTCCATCCGGCAGGCGGCGGCCGCCGCATACTCCCGCATCGCCCGCTGCTCCGCCTCCCGGGAGACGGCGACCTTGGCGTAGCGGGCGGTGTCGTACTCCCAGCTCTGCCCGGTGGCCGTCCAGCCGCCCTTGACCCGGCGGACGGCGCCGTCCACGTCCAGCACCTTGAGCATGGTCTCCAGCCGGGCGCGGCGCAGGTCCACCCGGGGCTCCAGGGCGGCGGTGGAGAGCGGCCGGCCGGCCTCGGCCAGCGCGTCGATGGTGCGGCGCACCTGCTCCTCCGGCGGGAAGGCCAGCGAGGCGAAGTAGCGCCAGATCGCCTCGTCCTCGCGCCCGGGCAGCAGCAGCACCTCGGCGCGGTCCACCCCGCGCCCGGCCCGGCCGACCTGCTGGTAGTAGGCGATCGGCGAGCTGGGCGAGCCCAGGTGGACGACGAAGCCGAGGTCGGGCTTGTCGAAGCCCATGCCGAGCGCGGAGGTGGCGACCAGCGCCTTGACCCGGTTGGCCAGTAGGTCGGCCTCGGCGGTTCGGCGCTCGGCGTCCTCGGTACGGCCGGAGTAGGAGGCCACCGGGAAGCCGCGTTCGCGCAGGAAGGCCGTCACCTCCTCGGCCGCGGCCACCGTCAGGGTGTAGACGATGCCCGAGCCGGGCAGCCGGTCGAGGTGGTCGGCCAGCCAGGCGAGCCGGTGCGCCGGGTCGGGCAGGGACAGCACGCCCAGGGTGAGGCTCTCCCGGTCGAGCGGGCCGCGCAGCACCAGGGCGTGCTCGTCAGTGGTGCCGGTGCCGAGCTGCTCGGCGACGTCCGCGGTGACCCGGGCGTTGGCGGTGGCGGTGGTGGCCAGCACCGGGACCCCGGGCGGGAGGTCCGCGAGCATGGTGCGCAGCCGCCGGTAGTCGGGGCGGAAGTCGTGGCCCCAGTCGGAGATGCAGTGGGCCTCGTCGACCACCAGCAGGCCGGTGGAGGCGGCGAGCTTCGGCAGCACCTGGTCGCGGAAGTCCGGGTTGTTCAGCCGCTCGGGGCTGACCAGCAGGATGTCGACCTTCCCGGCGGCGACCTCGGCCTGGATTTCGTCCCACTCCTCGGTGTTGGCCGAGTTGATGGTGCGGGCGTGGATGCCTGCCCGGGCCGCGGACTCGACCTGGTTGCGCATCAGGGCGAGCAGTGGGGAGACGATCACCGTCGGCCCGGCGCCCCGGGCGCGGAGCAGGGCGGTGGCGATGAAGTAGACCGCGGACTTCCCCCAGCCGGTGCGCTGGACGACCAGCGCGCGGCGGTGGTCGACCACGAGGGCCTCGATGGCCGTCCACTGGTCCTCGCGCAGGGCGGCGGCGGGGCCGGCCAGCTCTCGGAGAACGGCCTCGGCCCGCGCCCGGACCTCGGTGCGGTCGGCGGTTGCGGTGGTGTGGATGTCGGGCTGCTGCATGACGTCGATGTAACCCCATGGCGCCGACAAGGGGCGAATGCGGGTGAGACGGGGGAGTGGAAGGCGGAGTGGATTTCATCCGTTGATCCGTTGAACGGTTGTCAAAATCCACTCGGCGGAGTGTGTGTCACGTGCTCCGAATGAGCGATGAGAAATTCGGGGTCCGAGCTATCCACAGGAAAAAGAGAACTTCGGTGCCGTTGTCGGATTGCGTCCACTGTTGCGGCCATGAACGCGATGAACAACGAACACGTCACCCTGTCCCTCGGCCCGGCTTCCGAGCAGCGGCCGGTCGTCATGCGCGGTCCGGCCGACATGGCCGAGCTGTTGCCCTACCTCCTGGGGTTCTACCCCGACGACAGCATCGTCGCGGTCGGCCTCCAGGGCCCCGACCTGCACCAGGGCGGGGTCATCCGGGCGGACCTCCCGGCCTCGCCCGCGGACTGGCCCGCGGCGGCGGAGGAGACGGCAGCCCTGCTGGTCGCCCTCTCCGAGCGGCACGGCAGTCGTCCGCTCCAGGTGCTGCTCTACCTCTGCCAGGATCCCGTCACCGCGCACGCCCCGCCGGTGGTGGAGGGACTGCGGCCGCTGGCCGACCACCTCCGCGCAGCCTTCGGACGTAGGGGAGCGGCGGTCAAGGAGTCGCTCTGCGTCTCCGACGGCCGCTGGTGGTCCTTCCTCTGCCGCCGCGAGGGGTGCTGCGATCCTGCCGGCAATCCGGTGCGGCGCGGGCCCGATCCGGGCCCGGCGGCGGCCGCCGCGACGGTGGCCGGCCTGGTGCCGCGCGGCAGCCGGAAGGCGATCATCGGCGGGCTGGCCCCTGTCGGTCCGCCGGAGGCCGCCTCCCAGCGCGAGGCACTCGCCCGGGCCGAGGCCGCCATCGGCACCGTCTCCCGGGAGCAGGGCATCGAACTGCTGGAGCAGGCCTTCGCCGAGTTCGCGGCTGGCACCCGGGAGCTCGACGACGAGCGGACGGCCCGGCTGTTGTTCGCCCTGCGGGACCGCCTCACCCGCGATCGCGGCGTCGAGTACGTCCGGCCCACCGAGCTCGCCCCTGCCGAGCGGCTCTGGCGCTACCTCGCCCGGCGCGCCGTGCCGCCGTACGAGGGCTGTGCGGTGGCCCCACTCACCCTGTTGGCCTGGGCCTCCTGGGTCGCCGGGGACACGGCGACCGCCCGGGTGGTGCTCGGCCACGTGCTGCGGCTCGCCCCGGGCTACCTGCTGGCCGAGCTGCTGTACGAGTCGATGAACGACGGCATGGCGCCGGGGGCGCTGATGTCCGCCGTCGAGGCCCAGCGTCGACGGCGCGAGGAGCGCGTGGGCAAGCCCAGGACCGAGCCCGATCCCGGTGGCGAGGGCGAGCCGGGGCCGGCCCCGGCCACGGGCGAGGCCCCCGGGGGGCGGCCCGGGCGGGCCAGCGGAGGGCGTCGGCGCCGACGCGGTGCCCGGGGGAGGGGAGCATCTGCGGCGTCGGCACCCGCCGGTCGCTGCCCCGGCAGTCCTGGAAGCCCCAGCGGCTCCGGCGGCTCCCGCAGTCCAGAGCCGGACGGGAGCGGGCCCGGGCCGGTGGCCCTGCTCCCGGCGCCCGGGCACCGGCTCAGCCGGGGTGTGCGGCTCGGCCGGGCGGCGGCCTGCGCGTCGGCCGCCGTTCGGTCCGGCACCGGGCTGCACCGGTGCCGGGGCACCCGGCAGGCGGCGAGAGCGGTCCGCCGCGCGCAGTGAGCCGATGGTCGCCCGGCCGGGCCGCGAGCCGCTACACCTCGCCGTGGACCATCTTGATCAGCCGGTCCAGCACCTCGCCGCCGCTCACCCGCAGGCCGTCGTGCTCCCACTCGTTGGTGATCCAGGTCCGCAGACCGCGCACCGCACGGGCGGTCGCCAGCGAGTCGGCAGTGTCCACGTACATGTCGTCGTGGTACACCGCCGCCACGACCGGCACGGTGTTGGCGGCCAGCCGCGCCGGGTCGTACAGGTCGGGCCAGTCAGTGCGGGCGGCGAGCAGGTCAGCGGTCTCCTTCAGAGGGCGCAGAGCCGGGTCGGTGTCGAACATCCAGGGGTAGATCATCTCCCCGGTGAACAGCACCGGCGCGGCGGACTCCAGCGCGGCCCGGGCGTCGAACTGCGGGAACTCCTTGCGGACGCGCTCGGCCGACCAGCCGGTGCCGGTCTGGTCCACCGAGCGCTGGCCGTAGATCGACTCGTGCAGTACCGCGTACAGCGGGCCCTCGGCGAAGGAGAGCCGGGCCTGGACGCCGGCCAGGAAGGTGTCGGAGAGCTCGGCCCCGGCCGGGCCCTCCACCCAGGCCTCCTCCAGCAGGTAGTGCAGGGCACCTGAGCCGCTGCCGCCGCCGAGCATGAGCCCGAGTGCCTGGAAGGCCTCGACGGTCAGCAGCCCGCCGCCGGGCAGGGTGGCGGGGGAGTCGGTGAGGTGGGCGGCGATCCGGCGTACGGCCTCGACGTCCTTCGGGAAGCGCGCGTAGTGGTCCGCGTTCTTGCTGACGACGCGCGGGTAGGCGGCGCGGTAGACGTCGTCGGCCGAGCTGCCGAGGCCGGACAGGCCGCCGGTGATGAAGGCCTCGGTCAGGCCTTCGGGAGCGAAGGAGAGGTAGGTGAGGGTGCAGAAGCCGCCGAAGCTCTGGCCGAGCACGCTCCAGCGCTTGTCGGCGCCGAGCAGTCGGTGGCGGATCAGTTCGGCGTCCCGCACGATCGAGTCCGCGCGGAAGTGCGCCAGGTAGTCCGCCTGTTCCTGCGGGCCGCCGCGCCGGGCGAGGGTCTGCCGGGTCGCGGGCGTGGACCGCCCGGTGCCGCGCTGGTCCAGCAGTAGCACCCGGTAGTCGTCCAGGGCGCGGTCCAGCCAGGCGTCCCGGCCGAGCGGGCGGGCAGCCTTGCCGCCGGGCCCGCCCTGGAGGAAGACCAGCCAGGGCAGGTCGTCCTTCTCCCGGCCGCAGGCCACCACCTCGCGGGCGTACACCTCGATCTGCTCACCCTCGGGGGCGGAGTGGTCGAGGGGGAGCTGGAAGACGTGGTCGGTCGTGACAATCCCGGGCAGCCGGCTGACGGTGGACATGCAACTCCTCGGTCTCTGCTGGTCACAGCGATTGCGTCGCGGTTCACGGGGTCACCGGGTGCGGGCGCCGCGACCCCCGCACCGTATCCTGGCGGCGGTCGAGCGCCGGTTCGACCGCCCCCGTCCCCCGGTCGGCCCTCCGGCATGCGCCGAGCCCCTGGCCTGAGCGCCACCGGAGTCCGGCTCGGCCCATGGACGGTGACAGGCTCGGCGCGCGGCGGGGCCCAGGTGACGGCTCGCCGGAGGCGACGCGACGGCCCGGCGGTCCGGGCGCGACGGGGGAGACGGCGGTTGGGCGTGACCTGGTGGCGGTGCGCGGCGTTCACCCCGGGGGCCCTGTACCCGGACGGTGTCCGACCGGTGCCCGGGCCGGGCACCACCTGCCCGGCGGCGCGGACCGCCGAGCGGGACCGACGGCCTGACGTGCGCGGGCCACGGGAGCGGGGCGCCATGTTCGGGGCGTCCCGAACGGGGCGTCACCGGCAGGCCGGGGAACCGGACCTGACGGCGTGCCGGGCACGATGGCGTGCCCGACGCGAAGGCGTGGCGCGGCGGTACCGGCCCGGTACCGCGCGCCGCATGGCACGGCCCACCGCCGGGTACGGCCAGACACGGCACACCGCCGACGGGACAGACCCCGTCGGCCCGGCACCATCAGCACGCGATCGAGCATGCTCGCGGCCCACCGGCCCTGACCGGCCACCGGACCGCCGAGGGGAGGAGAGTCCGGTGACCGCCATGAGGCCACCACAGGCCATGCCGGCCGAGAGCGTGGTCGGCGCGCCCAGAGCGGCCGGCCGGCCCGAGCAGATCCCGGTGCCCGGGCCGGCGGGTGCACCCGCCGCCCAGGGCCGGCCCGCGGCCCCGCCACGCCCCCAGCCCCCGGCCGTCCACCACGCGGTGCTCTGCGTCAACGCCCCCGCGATGGCCGCCTCCGGCCCCGACGGCCAGCTGCGCGGCCACGGTCTGCACGGCTTCTACCGCAACGGCGTCCGGGTGCTCGCCCGGATGGAACTGCGGCTGGGCGGCATGGAGCCGCTGCCGCTCCAGGGCACCGCGACCAGCGCCGCCCAGGCCCGCTTCCTCGGCGCCGTCCGCCTCCCCGGCGACCTCGACCCGGACCCGGCACTCACCGTCGAGCGGCTGCGCCACGCGGACGGCGTGGAGACGGTCACCGTGCGAAACACCGGCGCCCGGCCCGCCCGGCTGCCGCTGGAGATCGCCCTCGGCACCGACCTCGGCCCGGTCGCCGAGATCGCCGCCGGGCACCGTCCGCCCGATCTGCCGGGCCAGGTGCAGTCCGCCGGGCTGCGCTGGGCCGGCCCGGTGCACAGTGCCGTGGTCAGCGCCAAGCCCTCCCCGCACGCCGTCCTGGCCGGGGCCGGAGTGCTCCGCTGGGACCTGGAGGTCCAGCCTGGTGCCCGGTGGTCGGTCGAGCTGCGCGCCGAACTGGACAGCGCCCCCGGCGGCCCGCGCCCGCCCAGTGGGCGGGGCACAGGCGTCCCGCTGCCCTGGGCCGAGCCGGAGGTGCGCAGCGACGACTCCCGCGCCGCCCTGCTGGTCGCCCGCTCCCTGGACGCCCTCGGCGGGCTACTGTTCGCCGACCCGGACCGCCCGACCGACCTCTACCCGGCCTCCGGCGCGCCCTGGCGCTTCGGCCTCGCCCCGGCCGACGCGCTCTGGGCCGCCCGGCTGACCCTCCCGCTCGGCACCCGGCTCGCCGCCGGCACCTTGCGCGCGCTGGCCCGTCGGCAGCAGCTCGCCCCCGCCCCGGGCCGGGTCGCGGGCCTGTTGCCCGGCGCCCTGCGGCACGGCGGCCTCGAGCTGCCGCCGACCTGCACCGCCACCGAGGCCACCCTGCTGTTCGTCACCGTGCTGGCCGAGGCCTGGCGCTGGGGCTTGCCCCGGGCGGAGGTCGCCGAGCTGCTCCCGGCCGTCGAGCGGGTCCTAGCCGCTCTGCGTGAAGGCCTGGTGGACGGTTTCGTCACCGACCTGAGTCGCCCGGTGGAGGACCGCGTCGCACACCCGGTGGCCGCCCGCGCTGAGGTCCAGGCGCAGGCCCACCGCGCCGCCCTGCACGGCGCCGAGCTCCTGGAGGCCTTCGGCCGCCCGGGCGCCGAGGAATGGCGGGGCTGGGCCGTCGAGCTGCGCGGCCGCTTCCGCGAGCGGTTCTGGATCGACGACCTCTCCGGCGGGCGCCCCGCCGCCGGGCTGGCCCCGGGCAGCCAGCCGCTGCCCGCCGTCGCCTCCTCCCTGGTGCACCTGCTCGACACCGGGCTCGCCGCCGACGGCGGCAGGCACGACAGCCTGCTGGACCGCGAGCAGACCCGGCTGCTCGCCCAGCGACTGGTGGCACCCGAGCTGGACAGCGGCTGGGGCCTGCGCACTCTCAGTGCCAAGTCCCCCCGATTCAACCCGCTGGGCCACCGCGGCGGCGCGGTGCGGATCCACGAGACCGCACTGGCGATCGCCGGACTCGCCGAGGCCGGCCACGAGAACGAGGCCGGCACGTTGCTGGAGGGCCTGCTTGCCGCGTCCGCCCACTTCGAGGGGCGGCTCCCGGAGATGTACGCCGGGGAGCAGCGCACCCCCGGCAGCCCGCCGGTCCCGCACCCCGCCGCCTGCCGCCCGGCGGCGGTCTCCGCCGCCGGAGCCGTCCACGCCGTGTTCGCGCTCGCCGGGGTCCGGCCCGACGTCCCGGGTGGCCGGGTCCTGGTCCGCCCGGCCAGCACCGCCCCGCTCGGCGAACTGGAGCTGACCGGCCTGCGGGTGGCGGGCGAGCCCTTCTCGGTCCGGGTGAGCCGGATCGGGGTGGCGATGGTCGAGGAGGCCTCCGTGGATCTCCAGCTGGTCGCCCGCTGACGCCGGGCCCCGCCGGGCCTGCCCGCGCCCGCCCGCCGGCACCGCGCCCGCCCGTGCGCGAACCGTGCCGGGCGGGCGGGTCACCGGCGCTGGGCACTGCGTGTACAGGCCTGTGCTTATCGTCAGAGAGACGACTATGATCGTCGCCATGTCGCGTTACGATCCGTCGGCCTTCCCTCCGTTCGCTGTCACGGTTGACCTGGTGGTGCTGACGGTGCGCGACCACTCGCTCTGCGCCCTGTTGGTCAGACGGGGCGAGCCGCCCTACCAGGGGTACTGGGCGCTGCCCGGCGGCTTCGTCCGCCCGGACGAGGGCCTGGCCGAGGCCGCCTCCCGAGAGCTGGCCGAGGAGACCGGCCTGCGTGCCCACTCCGCCCCCGGCCACGACGCGGTCGGCCCCGGCGCGGCTGGTGCCCACCTGGAGCAGCTCGCCACCTACGGCCACCCGCAGCGCGACCCCCGGATGCGCGTGGTCAGCGTCGCCTACCTGGTGCTCGCCCCAGACCTCCCGACCCCCCGGGCCGGCGGCGACGCCAGCAGCGCCCGCTGGGCCCCGGTCAGCGAACTCCTCGGCGAGAGCCCGGCCGACGGCGTCCCGCTCGCCTTCGACCACGGCCTGATCCTGGCCGACGGCGTGGAACGCGCCCGCTCCAAGATCGAGTACTCCTCGCTCGCCACCGCCTTCTGCCCGACCGAGTTCACCGTCGGCGAGCTGCGCCGGGTCTACGAGGCCGTCTGGGGCGTCGTCCTTGACCCGCGCAATTTCCACCGCAAGGTCACCGGCACCCCCGGCTTCCTCCTCCCCTCGGGCGGCACGACGACCCGTCAGGGCGGCCGCCCGGCCCAGCTCTTCACCGCCGGGGGCGCCACGGTCCTCAATCCGCCCATGCTCCGCCCGGAGTCCTGAGCGCCCCGAAGCCCCGGGGCCGCCGGCGCCCGGGGCCGCCGAACGGCCCCGGTCCGGAGGCCGGCGGGGTGACACCGGCGCACAGTGTCGATGGACGCTTCGGTCGCCGGGCCGAAGGCCTTCGGATCCTGGGAGCCTCGTGATGACCATCAACGACGACTGCGCCAGACATCGAAGCGGCATCGAGAGCTTGGTGGCGGAACACAAGAGCCTCACCGCGACCACCGCCGGAACCGAGCGGAAGCTGGCCTCCTTGAAGGCCGCGCAAGCCGACCCGGCGACGATCGCCTCCGTGCAGGAGACGCTGAGCGCCGAGCAGGAGCAGCTGGCGGAGATCGCCGTCGCGGGCAAGGCCGCCGTCGAGGAGTTTCAGGGGGAGTGCGTCGGCGAGCCGCTCCCGCCGGGTGCCGCGGCCTTCCTGCAGGCCGCGGTACCGCCCACTGGCCGGGGTGCCGACGGCCCCGGCGCGGGCACGCCCCGTGAATCGCAGGATCGGATTGTCCCCTGATCGGGTGAGGTGGGCGGGCGGTGGGCCCGTGGCGGTTCGGTAATGCCCGGAATCGGCGGTGCTGGCCCCTAATGTGCTGGCGTCGAGCAGGTCGGCCGAGGACATGGGAGCAGCCAGCGATGATCCAGATCACCGGACTGACCAGGGCGTACCGCAAGGGCGCCCCGCCCGCCGTACTCGATCTGACCTTCGACGCTCGGCCGGGCATGGTGACCGTGCTGCTCGGCGACGAGGGCGCGGGCAAGTCCACCGCGCTGCGGCTGATGCTCGAACTCGAACGCGGCCAGGGCATCACGCTCTTCGACGGCCGCCCCTACCGGCGGATCCGCCGCCCCGAGCGCGAGGTCGGCGTGCTGCTGCCCGGACCGGGGGAGGGGGCCGGACACCCGGGGCGCAAGGCGCGCGGCCACCTGCGGATGCTGGCTGCGGCCGTCGGCGTCCCCGCGCGGCGGGCCGACGAGCTGCTGGAGCGGACCCGACTGGCCACCGTCGCCGGGCAGCGGCTGCGCACCTTCTCGCCCGGCATGCACCGCCGACTCGCCCTGGCCGCCGCGCTGCTCGGCGACCCCGGCACACTGCTGCTGGACGCGCCGACCGAGGGCCTCTCACCGCGCAACCTCGAGTGGTTCCACTCCTTCCTGCGCTCCTTCGCCGTCGTGGGCGGGACGGTCCTGGTGACCACCCGCTCCCCGCAGGAGGCCGCGCAACTCGCGGACCGGGTGGTCACCCTGGACCGCGGCTGCCTGGTGGCCGACCAGCCGGTCTCGGAGTTCTGCCAGAGCAGGCTCAGTCCCGAAGTGGCCGTTCGGGGGCCGCAGATGGCGCGGCTGGCCGATCTGCTGGTCAGTCAGGGCGCCGAGGTGCGCCGGGACGGCGGCGCGGGACTCGCGGTGGCGGGCATCGACCGCACCGAGATCGGTGAACTCGCCTACCGCCACGGGATCCTGCTGCACGAGCTGGCCGACCGGGTGGCCGAGCAGCCAGCACCCCGGGCCGTCCTGCCGGTTCCCTCCGGGCGCTCCGGCCGTCTCCGTCTCCAGCAGACGCCCGAACCCGCAGCCGAGCCGGCCCCCGAAGCCGGGCCGAGCCCCGAGCTGCGCGCGAACCCGAAGCCCGAGCCGGGCTCCGAGCCGAGCCACCGGCCCGTCGTCGCCGAGCCCGCCGCGGAGGGCCGCTCCCGGGACGAGGTCTCCCTGCCTACCCGCGCGCTGCCCGTCGCCGCCGTGACGGCCGCGCTCCCCGTGCTCGGCGCGGCCGCCGCACGCCAGGGCGACCCCGCGCCCACCGTCGCCCCGGACCGGCTCTTCCGCGACGTACCCGCCCCGGCGACGACCCCCGCCCCGGCGGCGACCCCCGCCCCGGCGGGCGAGCCCCTTGGCGCAAGCGAGTCCGTCCGCACCGAGCCCCAGCCTCCGCGTCGCGGCGAGAGCGCCGCGGACCTGCTCACCGACGACACCGTCCGCCTCGGCCGTGTCACCACGAGCAAGGCCCCCACCCCCGACGACCACCGGAGCGAGTGAACCGTGCGTGTTCTGGCCTACGAGCTGCGCCGCCTGCGCGGCCTGCGTTCCACCTGGCTGCTGCTCGCCGCCGTCCTGCTCTGCGACGCCGGCGTGGCCGCCGTGCTGGCGAGCCAGGCCCCGGTCGGCCCGCTGGCCGCCCGGGTCGGGGTGCGGCTGCTGACCGCCGCCGTCCCGCTGATCCCGCTGCCCTTCGCGGCCCTCGGCGCCGGTGTGCTTGGCGCGCTCTCCTACGGCCACGAGGTGCGCCACCCGGGGCTGGCGGCCTCGCAGGTGGCGTACTCGCGCCGGGTGCGGCTGCTGCTGGCCAAGCTGCTGGTGGTCGGCCCGGTCGCGGCCCTGCTGGCGCTGGCCACCCTGCTGCTCGACACGGTGGCCGTGCACCTCGCGATGCCGGGCGGGGTGACGGTGCCGGCCTGGTCGAACCCGGCCGCGCTCTCCGGCCAGGTGGGCGAGGCACTGGGCGCCGCCGGACTGAACGCGCTCGGCGACCTGCCGGGAGTGTCCGCCCCGTTGGCGCTGGTGGCCGGGCATGGGGTGCCGACCGCGCTGCTGGCCTTCGTCCTGCTGACCGTGGTGGCTGGCTGGACCGGCGTGCTGACCGCCTCGTTGACCCGCAGCGCCGCGGCCGGGGTGCTGCTGCTGTGCGCGCTGCCGGCGCTGCTGGAGTCCGGCGTGGCCCTGCTGCTGCGTCAGACCGGCCGCCCCTGGCCGAGCCGGACGGCCGAGTTGCTGCCCTTCCAGTCCGGCATCGAGTGGGCCTACGGCTGGGTGTACGGCGGCGTGCACGAGGCAGCTGCCGACAGCGCGGCGCTGACGGATCCGGCGCTGCTCGGGGCGGTCGCGGCCCCCGTGGCGG
This sequence comes from Kitasatospora sp. NPDC001159, assembly GCF_053598235.1. Lineage (NCBI taxonomy): Bacteria > Bacillati > Actinomycetota > Actinomycetes > Kitasatosporales > Streptomycetaceae > Kitasatospora > Kitasatospora sp. NPDC001159. Next base: position 3,355 of record NZ_JBSFJV010000023.1, on the reverse strand, counting down.
CCCTGCTGCTCGCCGCCCTGCTCGTCCAGGCGCGCCGTCGCGCGCTGTAGCGCCCGCTGCCACCCGCCACGCACCACCCACCCCGGGACCACCCCGAACCACCAAGATCGACCAGCAGTGACCGTAATGAGCGGTTCTTCCTGATAAGAAGTCAATTATCCAGTCACGGTCGATCACCCTTTCGTGTGCTTTTCACGAGAATTCTCAAGCTGTGCCTGCCGATCGCCGACAAAGGAGGCGTGAGTACCCTTGCGCACCCCACCATGACCCCCGCCCGTTCCGCCGACGGGCCGATCCACGGCTCCGGCGATCTGGACCGCTTCTCGTACGCCGACCGGCCGACGCCGCCGGCGCCCCGCTGGGAGGGCGCCGAGTCCGATATCGCCCGGGTCGGCCGCAAGACCACCAGCAGCCGAGGCCGCGGTCTGCACGGCCAGCTGGTCCAGCAGCTCGGCCAGATGATCGTCTCCGGCGACCTCGGCGCCGACCGTCCGCTCGTGCCCGAGGAGATCGGCCAGCGGTTCGAGGTGTCCCGGACCGTCGTCCGCGAGTCGCTGCGCGTACTGGAGGCCAAGGGCCTGGTCAGCGCCCGCCCCAACGTCGGCACCCGGGTCCGCCCGGTCGGCGACTGGAACCTGCTGGACCCGGACATCATCGAGTGGCGCGCCTTCGGCCCGCAGCGGGACGAGCAGCGCCGGGAGCTGTTCGAGCTCCGCTGGGCGATCGAGCCGTTGGCAGCCCGGCTCGCGGCCGGCCACGGCCGGGAGGACGTCCAGCAGCGGCTGGTCGAGCTGGTCGAGATCATGAGCCACGCCGCCGCCCAGGCCGACCTGTCCACCTGCACCCGGGCCGACGCCGAACTGCACGGCCTGGTCCTGCAGATGGCGGGCAACCGGATGCTGGAGCACCTGTCCGGGATCGTCTCCTGCGCCCTGCAGGTCTCGGGCGGCCCGGCGATCTCCTGCGAGCGGCCCTCCGAGTCCTCGGTCGGTCTGCACGCCCGGCTGGTCGACGCGCTGGGCGCTGGCGACGGCGCCGCGGGCGAGGTCGCGATGCGGGCGCTGCTCACCGTCCATCCCGAGACGGAGCCCTCTGTCCCCGCGCCCCGGGAGCACTGAGCGGGCTGTTCTCGGCGAGCGGTCGCGCCGGTCGCGGCGTGCTCCTCCAGGGCCCTCCGGCCGCACCGCGCGGCGCAGCCGGAGGGCCTCCGTGCACCGGCCGTCGTTCGAACGCGACGGCCGCCCCGTCCATGACAACCGACTTCGGCGCGAGTGCGCGATGATGGATCCAGGCCCCGGGGCCACGGGCGCCGAGCGGTGTGACCCGCGACACCAAGGCCATGCGTAACACTTGACGAGTAGCAGCGATGTGTCCTGAGCGGAAGCAGCTCCGGAATACCCCAACATGTCAGAATGCTGTGTTGGTCTGCGGCGCTGCTGCCGTCCTACAAACCCAGTCCTCAAGCCCGAGTCGGTCGGAATCGACACCGCGCGTCCGACGCGCGATCTCCTTCCCCGCCCGCTCGGGCGGCCGGTACGGGTTCGAGTCCACTCATCGTCCGAGAGGTTGTTCGTGTCGGCCAGCACATCCCGTTCGCTTCCCCCCGAGATCGCCGAGTCCGCGGCTCTGCTGGCGCTCATCGAGCGGGGCAAGGCCCAGGGGCAGATCGCCGGTGACGACGTGCGCCAGGCGTTCGAGGCGGACCAGATCCCGGTCACCAAGTGGAAGAACGTCATGCGCAGCCTCAACCAGGTGCTGATTGAGGAGGGGGTGGACCTCATGGTCAGCGCGGCCGAGCCGGCCGGCGCCAAGCGCAAGAGCGTTGCTGCCAAGAGCCCCACCAAGCGCACCGCCACCAAGGCTGTCACCACCCGGACCCCGTCGGCCCCGACCAAGCCGCCCGTGCGGATCGCCCCCGGCGCGCCCGTCGCGGCTCCGGCCGTCGCGGCTGCCGCCGCGGCCCCGGCCCCCACGGTCTCCGCCGAGATCACCGTCGACGAGACGACCGTCTCGGTCGCCGAGGTGAAGGCCGCCCCGGCTAAGAAGGCCGTGCCGGCCAAGAAGGCCGCGGCCAAGAAGACCGCCGCGCCGGCCAAGAAGACCGCCGCGAAGAAGACCACCACCGCCAAGGGCGCCAAGGGCGGCGACGAGGAACTGCTCGGCGACGAGGAGCTGCTCGAGGACGTCGCGCTGCCGGGCGACAAGGCCGAGGCCGAGGGCCCGGAGGAGGAGTCGGAGGGCTTCGTCCTCTCCGACGACGACGAGGACGACGCGCCCGCCCAGCAGGTCGCCGTCGCCGGTGCCACCGCCGACCCGGTCAAGGACTACCTGAAGCAGATCGGCAAGGTCCCGCTGCTCAACGCCGAGCAGGAGGTCGAGCTCGCCAAGCGCATCGAGGCCGGTCTGTTCGCCGAGGACAAGCTCTCGGCCGCCGACAAGCTCGCCCCGAAGCTCAAGCGCGAGCTGGAGATCATCGCCGAGGACGGACGCCGGGCCAAGAACCACCTGCTGGAGGCCAACCTCCGTCTGGTGGTCTCGCTGGCCAAGCGCTACACCGGTCGCGGCATGCTCTTCCTGGACCTGATCCAGGAGGGCAACCTCGGTCTGATCCGTGCGGTCGAGAAGTTCGACTACACCAAGGGCTACAAGTTCTCGACCTACGCCACCTGGTGGATCCGTCAGGCAATCACCCGTGCCATGGCCGACCAGGCCCGCACCATCCGTATCCCGGTGCACATGGTCGAGGTCATCAACAAGCTGGCCCGCGTCCAGCGCCAGATGCTCCAGGACCTGGGCCGCGAGCCCACCCCGGAGGAGCTGGCCAAGGAACTCGACATGACCCCCGAGAAGGTCATCGAGGTCCAGAAGTACGGCCGCGAGCCGATCTCGCTGCACACTCCGCTGGGCGAGGACGGCGACAGCGAGTTCGGTGACCTGATCGAGGACTCCGAGGCGGTCGTCCCGGCTGACGCGGTCTCCTTCACCCTGCTCCAGGAGCAGCTGCACTCGGTGCTGGACACCCTCTCCGAGCGCGAGGCCGGCGTGGTCTCGATGCGCTTCGGCCTGACGGACGGCCAGCCGAAGACGCTCGACGAGATCGGCAAGGTGTACGGGGTCACCCGTGAGCGCATCCGCCAGATCGAGTCCAAGACCATGTCGAAGCTGCGCCACCCGTCGCGTTCCCAGGTGCTGCGCGACTACCTGGACTGATCGACCGCGCACGCGGGCGACCGCAGCAAGCGCGACGAGCGGGCGCCGGAGCCCTGGGCGAGGAGGTGGCCTTCCTGGAACTCTCCCGCGAGGAGGCCCACGCCCACATGGCGCGGTTCATGCCGCAGGAGGTCATCGGCGGCAC
>NZ_JBSFJV010000022.1:0-100214 GCF_053598235.1 Kitasatospora sp. NPDC001159 | reverse complement strand
CGCGGTACGGCCGTCAACCAGGACGGTGCCTCCAACGGGCTCACCGCGCCGAACGGGCCGTCGCAGGAGCGGGCCTGCCGACGACCGGGGAGTCGGCCCAGGGGTGCCGACCACGGGGGAGGAGCAGCCGCCGACCGCTGTCCGCATCGTGCCGCGCCGACGCCTTCGCCAGAGCGTCCCGCGTACCAACCGCATCTGCCCGCGCTTCAGCGATGCCGAGTGGACCCTCCTCCAGCGCGCCGCCGACCGGGCCGAACTCGCCCCCGGCGGCTACACCGCTGCCGCCGCCGTGGCCGCCGCCGCGAGCACCGACCCCAGCGCCGCGGTCGCCGACTACCGGCGCGGCATTCAGGAGCTCATGGAGTCCAACCGCCAGCTCGGCGCCGTCGGCAACAACCTCAACCAGCTCACCCACTACGTCAATGCCGGTGGCCAGCCGGGCGCCGAGCTTCGGCAGCTCCTGGCCCGCGTCGAAGCCTCCATTGACGCGGTCGACGAGGCCGTCGACTGGCTGGTCCGCCGGTGATCCCCAAGATCCGCACCGGCACCGACCGCAGCTTCCCCCTCATCGACTACCTCTTCGGCCCCGGCAAGCACGAGGAACACACCGACCAGCACCTGGTCGCCTCCTGGAACGGCTTCGCGCCCGACCCGGGCCCCAACCCGGAGCGGCACCAGGTCGCCAAGCTCGCCAACCAGCTCGACCAGCCGGTCAAAGCCCTCGGCAAGCAGGCACCGGCCACCAGGATCTGGCACTGCTCGGTCCGCACCGCCCCCGGCGACCGCCACCTCGACGACGCCGAGTGGGCCGCCATCGCCCGCCGCATCGTCCACGCCACCGGCATCGCCCCCGACGGCGACACCGCCGCCTGCCGCTGGGTCGCCGTCCGCCACGCCCCCGACCACATTCACATCGCCGCCACCCTGGTCCGCCAGGACGGCCGTCTGGCCGGCCTCAGCTACGACAAGCGCAAGGCCCAGGCCGAGGCCCGCCTCATAGAGAAGGAGTACGGCCTGCGCCAACTCACCCCCGGCGACGGCACCGCCGCCAAGACCCCCACCAGCCAGGAGCACTTCAAGGCCGAGCGCACCGGCCGCATCGAGCCCCCGCGCAACACCCTGCACCAGGCCGTCCGGCAAGCCCTCGCCGGAGCCGCCACCGAGCAGGAGTTCTTCACCCGCCTGCGCGACGAGGGCCTGCGGGTGAAGCTGCGGCACGCCCCCTCCGGCGACGTGCTCGGCTACAGCGTCGCCCTGCCCGGCGACCGAAACCGCGACAGCGAGCCCATCTGGTTCGCCGGGAACACTCTTGCCCCCGACCTCTCCCTCCCACGGATCCGCCGCCGCCTCGAAGCCGGACCCGCAACCGACACCCCGCAACCCAGCGCCACGTCGACCCGCGCCGACCGGTCCGCACCCGCATACCGCCGACGCGAGGCCGCTGGAACCGCCGAGCGCGCTGCCGCCCTCCTCGACCATGACGACGACCAGGCCGCCGCCCAGCTCGTCGGTGCCGGGGAGATCCTCGACGCCATCGCCCAGACCTCCCCGGCCGCCACCCGCGCCGAACTCCGAGAAGCAGCACGCTCCTTCGAACGTGCCACCCGCAGCCACGTCCGCGCCGAGAACGCCGACGTCCGCGCCCTGCGCTCGGCCGCCCGCGGAATCGTCCACGCCGGCAGCGCGCTCGGCCGAGGGGAGGACGGCGGCGCCACCGCCTTGGTCCTGTCCACCCTCGTCCTCGTCGCCCTGGCCGCCGCCCGCTGGCACTCCGCCCGGGGCCACGCCCAGCAGGCCGCAGCCTCCCGCCAGGCCGCCGAGCACCTGCGTGCCGCCTACCAGCAGGCCGGCGCCACCCCGATGCGGACGATGCGCGAGATCGGCCGTACGCTGCCCGAGCCCGAGCGCCGCCGCCACCAGGCCACCATCCGCGCCGCCCTCGGCGAGACGGACACCCCGGCAGGCCCGGTCCGCGAGTACGATGCCCTGGCCGCCGTGCTCGCCGAAGCCGAGCAGGCCGGCCACGACCCGCAGGCGCTGCTCGCGCAGGCCACCTCCCGTCGGGAACTCGAAACCGCCCGCGACACCACCGACGTCCTCGTCTGGCGCATCCGCCGCATCGCAGACCTGCCCGCCAACCCCCAACGGCCGGGCACCGGAACGACCACCGGCACCCGGACCGCGACCGAGCTGGCGCAGACCCGCACCGCAAAGCCGGCACCGGCCCGGCCCGCGACCGACCCGCGCCGCCCGGCACCCCGCCGCTGACGGGTGGTCCGGCGGACATACCACCGTCCGTCGGACCACCCCGAAATCCTCTCGACACCCGGTCCCACCAGGTGTTACGCAAGAACCCGAGCACCGCGAACGGAGAGCCTGTGCCCAGAACCACCGAGCAGACCACCACTCCAGCCCCGATCACCGCTCCGACCCCGGCTGGCACCGACCCGCTCCTGCAACTGGAGTACGAGACCCAGCCTCCGAGCGGCCCGGAGGCCGTCCGCCTCGTGCAGTGCCCCACCGAACTGGCCCTGCGCGGAATCCCAGTGACCTGCTCCGGCTGCCGGGCCCGGCGCGACTGGCTGCTGATCAACCATCGCCGCCACGTCTGGATCCGCTGTCGCTGCGGAGCGGAATGGCTGGAGCCGGAGATCACCCGCCGGGACTTCGACGCCATGCTCGCCGACAACCCGAGCTGGACGAACTACCGCACCCTCGACGAGGCCCGAATCGCTCTGGGGTTCGACGGGGTCTTCGCCGGGCTGTACCTGCAGTAGTGCCAGCAACAGAAAGGACCGCCACCGGTGTCGGTGGCGGTCCGTTTCGTTCTGTCAGCGGGCTGGGTCTGGCGGAGTGGCTGGTGAGGGGAGTCGGCCGGAGGCGGTGAGCCGATGGAGGCTGAGCTTGACGGCCACGGGACGGGAGGCCAAGGTCGGCGGCCAGTGCAGCGGGTTCGGGCACGGCGGAGTGCTGCAGCCGTTCGAGGACGGTTCGGTCGGTCCGCTCTTCGGTTGCTTTCACGGTGCGGTAGGCACCGAGAGCTCCGCCCCCCGATGGCCAACAGGCCCACGGTGCACAACGTGTGCGTCGTTCAGAGCGGCGGAGATCGCGGTAGCCGCCCCGAGCGCTGCGGTGGTGACCCAGGCGATCAGCACGCCGGTGCGAAGGATCGGGTGGTCAGGCATCGGACAGTCCTTCCTGCGGCTGTCCGGGCCGCTGGTGGTGCTACTTGGCGCCGCGGAAGTCGCAGCCGGGGCAGGCGTCTTCGCCTTCGAAGTGCCCTTCGTACCAGCCGTGGACGGCGGTGTGCAGGATCTCCTGCTCGACGGTGGCCTCGCCGGTGCGCACGGAGTTGACGGCGTTGGCGACGATCAGCTGGAGCGCGGCGGAGTCCGGGGCGGGGAACGGCGGCGAGGGCATGGGGGAGTTGGTCACGGCAGAAGGGCCCCTGTCTGGTCAGTCGTCGGCTGGAGGGCTGGTGCGCAGGTCGCTGCGGTAGCCCTGGCCGAGGGGTTTCCAGTTGCGGAGGGTTGCGGGTTTCCAGCGTGGGCGGTCCGGGATGCTCTCGTCGTCGGGGGCGGGCAGGGCACCCCGGCTCTTGCGGCTGCGGGCGGCGCCGACGCTGATGCCCAGGTGCGCGGCGACCTCGGCGTAGCCCCAGAGCTGCTGGTCGTCGGCCATGTGCTGTCCTTCCTCGGTCCTTCGGTGACGAGCGTACGCGGCGCCGGGTGGGTGGGCGTACGGCAAGGCCGCCCCTGCCGGGAGCGGCGTGGGGCGGCCTTCTTGCGGTGGTGGTCAGGATTCGGCGAGCTGGTTGGCGAGTTCGAGCGCGGCGATGGCCACACGGAGGGAGGAACACAGGCCGGTGACCTCGTGGAGGGTGGGGCGGACCTGCCGAGGCCAGTCGTCGCTGGCGGCGGGCCAGCTGGCGAGGAGGACGTCGGTGGTTGCGAGGCCGAGGCGGGCGGTGACGTCCCAGCCGGAGCCGGTGGCGTTCTCCCACCGCAGGAGGATGCGGCCGAAGGGGATTCTGGGGGCGGTGTTCGGGACCCAGAGGACCGTGATCGGGCGCTCGGGGGCGGCGGGCGCGGTGTGGACGAGCGCTCCGCTGGCCCAGGCCGGAATCGGCCGCAGGGCGATCCGGTCGAGCGGGCGGGGCGTGCTGGGCCGATAGCGGGTCGGGATGGGTGGCTCCTTCGGTTCAGGTCCAGGCGAGTTCGTCGCTGACGGCGGGCGGCAGGTAGCCCTCCTGGCCGTCCTCGGCGAGGTAGGCGTGGCCGTCGTGGACGACGACGTTCGTGGCGAGCAGATGGGTGAACGGCCAGTCGGGGTTCACGGCGAGGCGGACCCGGAGGTTCGGGTCGAGGTTCTGGAGCTGGGTGAGCAGATGGCCGACGGTCAGGTACTGGGGCATGGCGGAGCCTCCTGGGGGTTGGGCACGGTGGGCGGTTGAGGGCGGGGCGGTCAGGGGAGGTCGAGCAGGGTGTGACCCGCTCGGCTTCGGCGGGGCAGGACGAGGACGAGCTCGTCGGCTGGCCAGGGGTCGCAGCTCTCCCAGGGGTAGCCCGTGGTGAGGACGACGGTGCTGTGGGGGCCCTGGACATCGGGCAGGCCGTAGACGCCGCAGCCGCAATCCGGGTTGTAGGGCCCGGGGTTGGCCGGGTAGGGGCCGGAGGCGAAGTAGTCGGTGGTGCGCAGGCGGCCGGGGGCTGCGGGTTGGAAGCCGGAGACGATCAGGTCGCCGGAGAGGACCTCGTCGGCCCGGACGATCCGAAGGGCGGGGCTGGTGAGGAAACGGCGGGAAGCGCGGTGTTCGGTGACGGCGGTGACGATGACCGGGCTGAAGTCGACGCGATGGGCGTTCGTGGCGGTGTCCCTCTTGGTGGACGGGCGCCCCGGGTCGGACCGGGGCAGCTGGCGGTGGTTCAGTCGGCGAGGCGGTACGAGCGCAGGGGCAGGGATTCGCCTTCGGTGTCGAGGATCACCAGGCCGTCGTCGGCCAGACGGTCGAGGGATCTGGCGACGGCGCGGTCGCGCAGGCTGAGAGCGGTGCCGATCTGGCGAACGCGTGCGCCATTGGGCGACTTGGCGAGCTGGGCGACGATGCGGGCGTCCCGGCGCAGGCCGCTCTCGTGGACGTCGTCGAAGGCCAGCAGCAGGCCGCTGGCGCTGAGGGCGAGGCCGAGGACGAACGCGGCGGACTCCGGCGGGACGGAGAAGGCGTTGGCCAGGCCGAGCGCGGCGATGGCCGGGCCGGGGATACGGGTGAGGTCGATGGTGATCGTCAGTGCGGTCTCCTTTGTCGAAGTCGGTTGCGGCGATGGGTCGTCAGGAGCGCTGGCGCGGAATGGGCGGGGCTTCGCCACCGTGGGACTCGATCAGGTCCCGCACCAGGGCGACGGGGACGTGCAGGTAGATGCCTTCGGTGGGGGCATCCTCGTCCGAGCCGGGTTCGAGGTAGTCGCGCCAGTCGGCCCAGGGTTCTGGGCGCCGGGTGGGGAAGCCGACCTCCAGCGTTCGGGCGGGCAGCAGGACCACCTCGGTGGGGTCGGGGGCCAGCACCGAGAGGCAGAAGCCGTCGGCACACGCGATGTGCGTGTCCCGTACGGCGAGGCCGAGGGCGTTGCGCGGTGTGCCGTTGGTGATCGCGTGATCGAGTCGGGGGGTGGTCAACCGGTCCTCCAGGTAGGGGTGTCGGGGTCAGCGGGTGGGGTTGGCGATGAGCGCGGCGAGGAATCCGGCGACCGCCTCGGAGGGGGTGTGGATGCCGAACTCCTGGGTCCACGCCTCGGCGTCGGCGGGCTGGACCCGGACGCGCCAGACGATGCCGCGCTGCCAGGCGCCGGGGTCCTCGGGCAGCCAGCCGACGTAGACGCGCCCGTCCGGGCTGGTGCAGTGCACGTTGGCCTCGGGGGTGTCGACCATCGGCCAGCCGAGGGCGTCGAGCAGGGCGAGGACCGGCTCCGCGCTGTGGTCGGACGCGAGCCAGGTGTGCTCCTCGGCGGCGGGGCGGATGGGGGCGGGCAGAAGGCTGTTGGGCGTGTTCATTCGGTCGGTCCCTTCGTTGACCTGCGGTTTTCCCGACACGAGAACTTTGACATGCGCCATGCCGAAGTACGTAGTCGTTTCCAGTGGCCGACGGTCTGCCGTGGGCGAACTGGGCGGGGAATGGATCGGGCCCCCCGGGTGCTGAACCAGGGTTACGGCGTGGGGCCGTGCAAAAGCTGAAGGGGGACGAAGGGTTTGGTGCCGAGCAGAGGCCGGGACATGGCGGCGCTGGAGCGCAAGGTCAGGGCGGCGGGGCGGCCGTGGACGATGGGCGACGTCGTGATGATCGCCGAGGGGCAGTGGGCCGTCGCCACGACGAGCCGTGCCGAGCGGGAGCAGATCGAGGTGGTGGAGGCACGGCTGGCGGACGGTCAGCGGATGGAGCTGACCGTCGAGGAGCTGGCGCGTGTGGTGGGCGCCGTAGACCCGGGCGCCCACCACGACCAGGCCGCGGACTGACCAGGGGCTACCGCCGGTTCGCCACAGGCTGGGCCGCAGCGGCAGTGGCCGGTAGGGCGGGCTGGCCGGCGGGCAGCCCCAGGGGGCGGGGAGCCTGCGAGGTGCGGGCGGTGGCGGCCCGGACGCGTTCAGCGCCCGGGCCGTCTTCGGCCTTGAGCGCGTGCTCTCGGGCGTCGATGACGTTGCGGATCGCGTGCAGCGCGGTGTTGCTCTCGGCGTAGGCGGTCCGCAGCGCGCTCGCCGATTCGGTGATCCGGTCGAGGTCGTAGAAGGCGGGGACCTGGCCGGGCCGGGTGAGGGCGTGCAGGCGGTCCTGGTGCACGGCGGCGGAGTTGGACACGACCACGAGGTGGGACCGGGTGTGCATCGCCGCGCGCAGCATGGGGTCCTCGACGGGCAGGCGGGGCGCGGCTTTCTCCAGTTCGGCGATGGGCTGGCCCCAGGCGCGTTCGATCATCGCGTCCGCGTGGTCGAGGGCGGTGGCGTCGGGCACGGCGTTCTCCAGGGTGCTGGTGGGGGGCGGTCAGTGGGAGCGCCCGGCGAGGGCGGGCTGCCGGGGTGCCGCCGGCGGGGTCGCGGTGGTGTACGCCAGGGCGGAAGCGGGCCAGCGAGACCCTGCGGGCGAGCGGGCGGTTGCGGCCTGGATGCGGGAGACCTCCAGCGGGGTCGGCGCTGCCGGGACGGCGATGGCTTGCCTCGGTAGGCGGTTGAGGGCCGAGGGCCGCAGGTAGCGCTCGACCGGTGCGGGGTTGGCGACGGCCGTGGCGAGCGCGCCGAGCACCTCGTCGGGGACGCCTGAGGAGGCGGTGGCGTACCAGCGGTGCTCGGGTGGGCCGACTTCGAACAGCCACCGTTCCGTGTCGCCGGCCATCTCGGCCTCGTGGCGCAGGTGGCCGCGCCGCCGGTGCAGCGTGACGAGCTGATCGGGCGTCCGGAGGGCGGTGGCGGGGGATTGGGGGTCGATACGCCAGCCGCTGCGCAGGAGGTCGTTGGTGGTGTCGAGCCCGATCCTGGCGCTGCCGCCCAGGACGGTGCCGGGGTCGTTGGCGTGGACGGTGGCGAGAGCGGTGGTGAACTCGCCGACGATCTCCGGCGGGGCCTGAAGGTCGAAGGTGACCAGCCACTGCGGCGGCGCGAACGCGTGGGTGTGGGCGCTGATCACCCACAGCTCACCGTAACTCGCCCTCGGGCAGGAAACCGCAGCGGACGGTGTGATCAGGGGTGGTCACGAAGACGTTGCCCAGGTCGTCCCGGCTGAAGTTCCAGCCCGCGTTGATCAGCGGCTTGAGTCCGGGGTCGCCGGTGTGGGTGAGGCCAGCGAGGAAGCGGGGCGAGATGCGGTACTCGCGCGGACGCTCGAGCCAGGGGAAGTCCGGCATGGGGGGCTCTCCTTCGGTCAGCGGCGGCGCGGGCCGACGGCCCCGGTCGAGTTCGGTGCGCTGGCAGGTGCGGGTGGTTCCTCGGGGCTCAGGGAGAAGGCAGCCGGTGCTGCGCGTCCGGTGGTCACGTGGGGGCGGTTCGCGCGCGGGATGTCTGTCCGGAGCCGCCTGGCCGGATGCACGGCGAGGGCGATGGCGGCGTTACAGAGGAGGTAGAAGGGGACGCCGATGGTGAAGTCCGCCTGCCAGAGGGGACGGTGGGGACTGCCGGCGATCCTGCTCCAGGACGCCGGGACCTGGCCCTCCAGCTCGGCCTCCGGCGGCTGGTAGCCCACGCGGTGGCGGTAGTAGGCGCGGCCGTCCGGGGCTATCTGGTCGTGGAAGCCCTTCGGGCTGTTCGGGTTCGGCCACCAGCCACGCTCGGCCAGCAGGGAGGCCGGGCTGCCCGGTCGATACTGCGGACCGCCTTCGAGGTAGTCGCGGTGGTTGCTGCGCAGGCCGTCGATGAGGGGGGTGGTGAACGCGGCGGTGAGCTCGGCCGGGGTGCCGGGGCCGAACCTGGCGCCCCAGAGCGGCTCACCGCCGGGGGCAAGATAGCCCTGGACTGTCCAGGATCCCTGCCCGGCCGCCGGCTCATGGGAGACGGTGGCGCGCTGGCAAGGGCTGGTGTAGCGGAGCAGGTCGGCGGTTTCGGTCCTGGACCAGCCGGGGGCGGTGTCCAGCGGGAAGGTGACCGTGAAGGGGTCGCCGGGGCCGACGAGGTAGAGCGGGGTGACGAGCAGAAGGGGGGAGGCGGAGGGCACGGAATGCTCCTGGTGGCGGGGAGCGGGCCCGTGCGCCGTCGGTGGTGACCTGACGACGCACGAGCCCGTAGGGACGGCAACGGTCGGGTCTGGCTGGGGTGTTCATGGCGGTCACCTGCTGCGGGAGGGAGTGGAGGCGGCGGTGACGGCAGCCGGAATGCGCGGCTGCGGCAGCGGTGCGTGGCTGAACAGCGTGGAGGGGGCGGAGCTTCGCCGCAGGGCCGCCGCGGTTCGGGCAGCGTTCGCTCCGGTGACCGGGGCGCCGAGGGTGCGGGTCGCGGTCGGCACCTGGACCTTGGGCACGGACGAGTGCCGGTCCTCCCACTGCTGCACCGCTGCGAAGACGGAGCCCAAGGCCCGTCCGGCGTCGGTCAGGGTGTAGGGGTCGCCGTGCCGGTGGCCGGTCCGGGTGACCAGCCCGTCCGCCTGCATACGGTTGAGGCGGGTGGCGATGAGCTGCTCGTAGACGCCGACCTGCTCGGCGAGATGGCTGACACGCATGCTGCCGCTTGCCGAGAGCAGCCGGACCACCTCGGTGGTGTCCACCAACTGCAGGCGGTGCAGCGCGTCCTCGATCCGGCCGGACCGTCCCTGGGGAGTGTGGTCAAGATGGTCCGAGGACCACTGGGCGAGGGCCCGGTAGACCGGGCCGAGCGTGCGCGCCCGGTCGGTGAGCCGGTAGGGAGCCGTTCGGTCGAACTGTGCATTGCGGGTCACCAGACCGGCGGTGGACATCGTGGTCAGCCGCTTGCTGGTGTACGTCTGGCTGAGCGTCGGGAAGTACTGGCCGAAGTCGCGAACGCGTAGCTCCGGTCCGTACTTGGCGATCGTGTGGACGAAGGCGGTGGTCCACTTCGGGGCGAGCTGGCGCAGGGTCGTCTGGACGGTCTGCGCGTCGGCGCGGGTGAACTCGGTGGTGAGGGTCTGGGACATGGCGGTGGTTCCTGGTCAGCGTGAGTGGGTCGGCTGGGCGGATACGGAGGGTGCCGAGGGCGCAGGCCCGGTGGCAGGTGGTGCAGTGGCGCCGGTGGCACTGCGGGAAAGTGCGGCGGATACGCGCTGGTCTGCGGCGCGTGAGGCGTCGAGGAGGGCCTGGCCGGCGGGCGTCAGTGAGAGCAGGTGGCCGGGCCGGTAGGACGAGGTGCTGGTGTCGGCGACGACGAGGTCTTCGGCCATCAGCGCCTCGACGGTGTGCGGCCAGACCGATGGGCGCTCGCCACTGCCGTCGGACATGAACTTGTAGCCGTAGACGGCGCTTTCGCACAGCCGTAGATCACCGCGGTCGATCGCCGCCAGGGCCTCGAACTCCCGGATGTGGGGGTCGTACCTGGACGGCGTGCTGGGCAGGTTGGGCTCGGCGGGCGGCGCCTGCGAGGCGGTGGCGGTTGCGTGCTTGAGAGCGAGTGGACTCTCGGGGGCCGGCAGGCCGGCCTCGGTGCACCGCTCGTAGGCGCTGACGGCGCCGGTGAGCTGCTCGAAGGCCGCGCCCCGGCGAGCGCTGAGCAGTTCGACCTGGAGGCCGGCGGATTGCATGATGCCGTTGACGCCGCGCATCGAGGCGTGGTCTCCCCGGGCGATCGGTGCCAGGCGTTCGATCACCTGCTGCGCCTTGGCGGTGAGGTCCTGGTGGAGCCGGTCGACCTCGCGGGCGGAGGTGGCGACCATGAAGGCGAGGCGCGTGAGGGGGCTTTCGCCGGGGTGGCGCGCGTACAGCTCCCAGGGGTTCTCGGCGCCGAGCTGGTCGAACACCAGGTGGGCGCCGGGGTTCGTCAGTGGGTCGTGGGGGTTCACTCGGCCGTTTCCATCCGGGCCAGGAGGGAGCGGACCAGGGTGGGCAGGCTGCCGGGGCCCTCCCCGCCGAGCGGGACGGCGCTGACCGATTCGTCCATGAGTTCACGGGCGTCCTCGAACAGGCCGCCCGTGATCTCCGTGCACGCCTCCGCGAAGGCGGCGCAGGCGATCAGGGCCCGGCCGAGAATCCGGAGGTAGAGGCCGGGCGGCAGGCCGGCCTCGGCGGCGAGGGCGGTGACGGCCTCCCGGTCCTGCGGGGAGTAGGCGGACAGGTCGAAGCCCTTTACCTCATCGGGGGTGGTAGCTGCAGTGCCGGTGGCGGGGATGCCGGCGTGGGTGCACAGGAGGTCGACGATCTGGGTGAGTTCGGAGAGGGACTCGGTCAGCCAGCCCAGGGCGGAGGCGTAGGAGGCGACGGTGAACAGGACGGCGGGGGTGGCCGGGTACTCCTCGGCCAGCAGGTCCTCCAGGCGGAAGGCCAGCTCACCGACCACATCGGGCCCGGCGGCCAGCGGACCGAGGACCGGCTGGAGGTAGGAGCGCGACGGGGTGGAGTGCTGGGCGGTGACGATGCCGGCGACGGCCTCGGCCGCCTCGACGAGCCACGTGGCGAGGTCGGCGTGGGTGGGAGCGGTGGTCATCAGCGGGCCTTTCGGGCAGCGGCGGTGGCGGCGTAGCCGGGAGAGGCGGTGGTGTAGGCAGCGCCGGTGCCGCGGTCGGGTGCCGGGGCGGTGGAGCGGGCGCGGGCGGCGCGGACGCGGGCCTCCTCGGCGGGGCCGAGGCCGGAGGGGAGGTTGAGTCCGGTGCGGCCCAGGCGGTTCTGGGCGGAGCGGTAGACCTGGTAGTCGAGCCGGGGACCGGCGGCGACGAGGTACACCTCGCGTCGGTGCCGGGAGCCGGTGGGGGCGTCGCGGAACTGGACGACCAGGCGGTGGCTGGCCCACTGCTCGCCGACGCCGAGGTAGATCTTGTGGCAGCCCTCCAGCCGGCCTTCGAGGCGCTTGGCGACGCGCTCGCCGTGCACGAGGTCCTGCAGGTGCAGTAGGGCCTGGTCGCGGACGGCGTCGGGGAGTTGGCGCAGATCGGCGATGGCGTCGGGGTGGGCGGCGAATCCGTACTTGGCGCGGCTCACAGGGACCGCCCCCGATCCGGCTGCGCGACGGCGGCTGCCGCGGGTGCGGACGCCACGACGGCGGCGGTGATCGGGGCGGTGCTGCGGGCGAGTGCGGCGCGGGTGCGCAGGGCGTCGGCGTCGCGGCGGTACTCGGGCGGCTGCGGGAGCGGAATGCTCTGTGCGTCCAGCCAGTTCTCGGCGGCGGCGTAGTCGGGGAACGCGCCTTCGCGGACCGTGTAGGTGCCCTGGTCCGGCTGGGACTGTTCGATGAAGACCCGGACCGGCAGCTCGGTGGCGTTCTTGTCCATGGCCATGGTCCACGCCTGGGTCGGGTCCTCATCGGCGGCCTTGACCTCGAGGAGGTCGTAGCGCTCGCCGGAACGGTGGATCTGGTCCTCGATCCGGGTGGTGAGTTCATCGGCCGGGGCGAAGGGGGTGCGCAGTTCAATCGCCTCGGGCGGACAGCCGCGATCGGCGAGCCACTTGCGCGCGAACGCCACGTTGGCGTGCGTGAAGCTGTCCATCGCGAACGTGCCCTGGGCCCGGTCGCGTTGGACATCGAAGGTGGCGATGTTCGGCAGGTTCCGCTCGACGTCCCACGTGGCGGCAGTGTCGAAGGTGAGGAAGAAGCTGCGCTCGCCGATGTCGTGCCGGGCCAGGAGGTCGTAGTCGCTCTCCCAGGTGTACCGCCACAGGTGGTCGGAGTGGTCGTCGGCGGGGGACAGGCCGTCGAGGCCGAAGTCGAGATCGGTGCTCATGCGGCGCGTCCCAGCTGGTCGGGGGTGGACAGGAGGCGATGGGCAGGCCGGGAGGGGCTGACGGTGCACGCGGCGAACGGTCCGTCGGGGGAGCGGAGTTGGAGGAGGGCGTGGTCGAGGTGGTCGCGGTGCCACGTGGAGGGCCCGGTACGGCCGGCCTCGGCGGCGGTCAGCTGCTGCCACGCGAGCCACAGGGCGTGCAGGCGGGCGACAGCCTCGGGGTGCTCGTACCAGTGCGCGCACCAGGGGCGGGTGGAACTGATCTCCCGGCCGTAGGCAGGCAGCAGGAGGTGGGTGACCCAGTTCGCCAGCCCGGCCAGCTCGGCGGCGTACTGCGCGCCGCCCATCGCCAGGATGAACAGCGGAGCAGGCGTGTCGGGTTCGCCCTCGGTAGCGGGGCCCGGCTGCTCGGAGCCGGGCCCCGCGTCGGGCTCGGTGTCGGCTTCGGAGCCGAGGCGGTCCAGGAGCACGCCGTGCTGGCGGACCTCGGCCATGGTGCGGTTGAGCGCGCTGACGAGGTCGTCGAGGTCCTCGTCGGGGATGCGGATCGGCTCGGGCTCGGAGGCGCCCGGCAGCGGGTCGGACATGGCACATCCAGGGGGTTCGGACGGACGGGGGACGGGGCGATGGGTCTTCTTCGGCGGGTCATGGCAGGGCTCCGGTGGTGCGGGTGAGGAAGAGGATCCGCAGGATCAGCGGTTTGGTACGGCCGCCAACTCGTGCTAGACGCAAGCGGGGTGAACGCGCCGGGCGCTGGCCAGACGAAGGCCGAGGACGACGGCGTCGGCGAGGGTGTCGGTGAGCGGGTGGCCGGCGGCGACGAGCTTGGCAGGGTGGTGGAGACCGCCGGTGTGCAGCACTGCGAGCGCGCCGTTGGCGTGGGCGGCGTCCGCGTCGTCGATGGCGTCGCCGACCAGCAGCACCCGGTGTGCCTGGTCGTCGAGGCCGAGCGCGGTGAGGTGGGCGGTCAGCGGTGCGGCCTTGGTGCCGCCGGAGGGGCCGGTTCGGCCGTCGATCCGCTGGAAGAAGTGCCCGATGCCGGCCTGTTCGACCTCGCGCTCCAGGGTGTCGTGCGGGCACAGCGACAGCAGCGACTGGGTGTGCCCGGCCTCGCGCAGTGCGGCCATCAGCTCGACGGCGCCCTCGCGCACGCGCACCGGCTGGGCGCGCAGATAGGCCAGGAAGGCGTTGTCGCTGGAGATCCACTCCTGCTCGGTGATCTCGCGGCCGAGCAGGCGGGCATAGAAGTTCGGGATCGGCACGGTGTGCTTGGCCCGGTGTGCGCCGTGAGGCCCTTGTTGTTCGAGTGGAGGTGAAAGACCATCACCGCCGTCCTGTCGCAGCAGGGCGGTTGAAGCTGGGGGCAGCCTGAACCGGGAGGTGCCGGGGAGGGCGAGAGCGGCCCCGACAAAGCCGGGACGTGCCAGCACTGCCAGATGGTGCGGGTCCGGCGAGCGAGACGGAGAGGAGTACGCGAGGAACCGGCGTCTACGCCTCCTTAAGGCACGCCAGCTCGAACCTGGTGGATACGGGCTGGATGCGGTGCGTCCCTGCTGGATATTGGGCTGGCGGGGAACTTCCTGCGCGGTCTACTTCGGCTGCGTGGGGAGGCCACGGTGAAGTGCTGCGGGGTAGCCGTGGCGATGCCGCGGGGGCATAGTCGGGCTCCTCCTTCGTCGATCGAACAGCGAGTGAACACGGGAACCGTTCCGGTCCCGCCCTCGCCCGCGCTTCCAGTGCGGATCGGGGGCTGGGTCCACCGTCGGCCGACCGGGCCGGAACGGGGCGGAGCCGCCGTAGTACTCCGAGCCGGGGAGAGCCCGGCACATGGGGAAGGGCGGCAGCGGTATCGAGAAGGGAAGGAGACTGCAATGCCGAAAGACGCGCTGCTGAACAGCAGTGCCCCGCTGGCCGAAGCTCAACTCGGGCCCCGGCAGCGGGTATCGGGGATGCAGGCCAAGCTTCACCGTTGGGCGGCGGCCGATGGTGGCCGCAGGTTCGACGATCTGTTCAACCTCGTGTGCGACCCGGCGACGCTGCTTGCGGCGTTCGAACGGGTCGCGGGCAACAAGGGGGCCCAGACCCCTGGCGTCGACGGCCTGACCGTCGTCAACGTCGAGCGGGAACTCGGCCTCCCGGGCTACCTGGAGGAGCTTCGCCGCGTACTGAAAACGGGTGAATTCCGCCCGCTGCCAGTGCGCGAACGCAAGATCCCCAAGCCCGGCGGGAGCGGGAGGGTGCGCAAGCTCGGCATCCCGACCGTGACCGACCGGGTGGTCCAGGCCGCGCTCAAACTGGTGCTGGAGCCGATCTTCGAGGCCGACTTCAAGCCGGTCTCCTACGGTTTCCGGCCCCTGCGGCGGGCACACGACGCGATCGCTGAGATCCACTTCTACGGCACCAACGGCTACCGCTGGGTGCTGGACGCGGATATCGAGGCATGCTTCGACTCGATCGACCACACGGTCCTGATGGACCGGGTGAGACGACGGGTGAAGGACAAGCGCGTGCTGCTGCTGATCAAGGCGTTCCTCAAGGCCGGCGTCCTCACCGAGGCCGGCACCAACGAGGAAACCCTGACCGGCACCCCGCAGGGCGGCATTCTCTCCCCGCTGCTGGCGAACATTGCCCTGACGGCGCTCGACGAGCACCTGATGGGACCGTGGGAGCCGGGCGGGACGATGTCGACCAGGGGCAGGCGGGCGCATCGCCGCCACTGCGGTCGGCCGAACTGGCGCATCGTCCGCTACGCGGACGATTTCGTCGTTCTGACCGACGGCACGCGCGATGACGTTGCCCACCTCCACGAGGAAATCACCGACGCGCTGCACCCGATGGGCCTGCGGCTCTCGCCGTCCAAGACCCGGATCGTGCACATGTCGGAAGGGTTCGACTTCCTGGGGTTCCGCATCCAGTGGCGCCGCAAGCGAGGCTCGAACCGGTGGTACGTCTACACCTTCATCGCCGAGAGGCCTCTCCGGCAGCTGAAGGACAAGATCCGTGCCCTGACGAACAGAACGTCGCAGCAGGACCCGGGGACCGTGCTGAGAAGGATCAATCAGATCCTTCGAGGCTGGGTCAACTACTTCAAGCACGCGGTATGCAAGACCACGCTCAAGGTCCTGGACCACTTCGTGTGGCACCGGGTGACGAGCTGGTGGATGGTGCTGCACCGCTGGAGGTGGAAGGACATCCGCCGACGCTTCACCGACCATAACGGCCGGTGGAAGCCGCTTTCGGCGGACGGGATCGAGCTGTTCGCCCCGCAGTCGGCAGCGGTCACCCGCTATCGCTACCGGGGCAACACGATCCCCAATCCCTGGGCCCTTAACCACGCTTGACGGCAGAGACCGTGGAGAGCCCGGTGCGGTGAGAGTCGCACGCCGGGTTCGGCGAGCGGCACGGAGAAACGGGCCAGTGGCAACACCGGCACCGCGCTCCGTGCCGACTCAACAGGTCTCCCGGTCGACCGCTTTGCCGCCGAGAGCGGGCAGGGTCGCGTTCAGCGCGGAGACGTGGTCGTCGAGGTCGTCCTTGACCGTCCCGTTCCAGTCCCAGACAACATGCATGCGGGTGGCGGGAGTTGCGGCGGCGAAGAAGACGGTGTTCACGGTGGGGTCCTTCGGAATGAGCTTGGTGATCAGGCGGACAGGCGGTCGTTGAAGCGGTGCAGCAGCCACAGCGCGGTGGCGGCCCCGGCGAGCGGGACGGCGGCGACGAGCAGCGGGCCGGCAGCGTCGGCGAAGGAGGCGAGGGCGGTGCCGGCGGCCTGGCCGACGCCAATGCAGGCGATGAGCCACGCGAACGCCTCGGTCGCTTCGCCTTCGGGGGCGAGACGGTCGACGGTGAGGAAGGCGGCGGTCAGCAGCGGCGCGAGGAAGGTGCCGGGCAGGACGGCGCCGAGGACGGCGACGGCGGGCGCGGGGTCGGGCAGCAGGGGCAGCCATCCGGCCGCGAAGCCTATGGACGCGGCGACCAGGTGCTTGGCGGGGGCGCCGGGCCAGGCTCGGCGGCCGTAGACCAGCCCGCCGAGCATGCTCCCCAGGGACAGCGCCGCCGGCATCACCCCGGCCAGCCAACCCGCGTGGTGGCGCTCGGCCGTGCTGATCGCCAAGACGTTGACCGCGCCGAGCGCAACACCGGTGCCGATCAGCGCGACGAACAGAACCCGAAGTCCCGGCACCCGCAGCGGACCCGTCCAGTGCACCGCTTCGGTGAACTCGGCCGGCGTCCAGGCCCGGGAGGGTCCAGCGGTGACGACCAGGCCGGTGCCGAACAGGCCGAGCGCCGCGGTCGCCACCAGCGCGGTGGTCGCTCCCGCGCCGACGGCGAAGCCGGAGACCAGCAGGGGACCGGCGACGAACACCAGGCCCTGGGTGCTGCTGTCCAAGGAGAGAACGGCGCGCTGATGTTCGGGATCGGGCAGAAGGTGCGGCCACAGCGCCCGAAGCCCCGCCTCAAGCGGCGGCGTCGCCAGCCCCGCGACCAGGACGGTCAGCGCGGCGAGTACCGGGTGGCGCCCCAGGGCGGTGCACGGCAGCAGCAGGAACGCCGTGCTGGCTGCGATCGTGGCGGGGATGAGGACCTGGGTCTGGCCGTGGCGGTCGACCAGGCGCCCGAGCAGAGGCTGCCCGACGGCGGCGGCGAGGCCGTAGAGGGCGCCGAGCAGTCCGGCCAGCGCGAGTGGGCCGTGCTCGGCGCGCACCAGCAGCAGGATCGCGATCGGCGCCATGCCGGTGGGAAGGCGGCCGATCAGGGTGCCGCCCAGCAGCCGGGCGACGTGCGGCGAGCCCAGGACGGCGCGGTAGCCGCTGCCCTGGGCTGGGCCGGTGGCGGTGGTGGTGCTCAAGGAGGATGTCCTTCGGTTCTACGGTCGGCGGCGCGCGGGCGCGCCGGGCCGGGGCATGCGCAGGCATGACAGCCCCCTCGGTTGGTGCGGCTGCGGAGAGAAGAGTCCGCGGATTCCGGGATTTGGTACGGCCGGGAAAAAGAGGTAGAAGCCCCTCACCCGGCATGGCAGCTCGGGCGGCGCGAGAACGGAAGCGCCAGCAACTTCAAGGCTCGGGAGGCCTGTTGGTCCCGATCAGCGGGGCGGGTCGGAGCAGGTTCTCGTTCACCTCACCGGCTCCGGCTAGACCGCGGGTGAGTGGAGACCGGCGCCAGCGCGGGTGCGGGCAGCTTCGACTCGTACGCTTCCAGCCGGATGCCGGATGCCGGATGCCGGATGCCGGATGCCGGATGCCAGATGCCGGAGGACTGCAGGGCGAGGGGTTCGCTGGCGGGGGCGTGCACGGCGGCTCCGTTCGTGGAGGCTCGCGTGGTGGGTGGTTCAGCGGAAGCGCGCGGCGGAGAGCGCGGGCGACGCAGGGGGCGGCGCCGGGTTCGGTGCGGGCCCTGCCGCCACGGCGGCGGCCGAGCGGCTGCGGGCGGCCTGCACCCGGTTGTCGTCCGGCGCGATGACAGATGCCGCCTGTCGGAGGGTTCGGGCGGCCTGCTGGAGCTCGCCGCGGGCACCCTCCGAGGCGAAGCCGATGACCTGCCTGGCATTCTGGCGAAGCCCCTGGGCCCTTAGATCGTGGCGCTTCTCGTCCGTGCGTCGCAGGTAGGTGAGTTGTTCGGCAGCCTCCCCGAGGTCGGAGACGGCCCGACCGAGATGCCCGATCGCTTCGGCGTACGCCCCGGCGGCACGGAGCGCATGGTCGGGTGCGGACTGATCGGTGATGCGGGTGGTGAACTCGGTGCCCATGGCCGTGATGAGGGAGCCGAGTTGGGCGATCTGTCGGCTCAGGGCGACAGGGTCCGACACCTGGACGGGGAAGCCGGCAGCGGGCAGCAGGTCCCTCTGCTGCTCCAGGGCGGTCGCATGCTCGTGGAGGGCGAGGGACTCGCCGTCGGGGGTGTTCACAAGAGGCTCCGGGAGGGCTGGTGCGGGGTGGCGCGGTCGTGACCCCGGCTCGGTGCCGGGCCGACGGGATGGACACGATCCGGTGCTGGGGTGTTGCGGGCGGGCGACGGTGTGGGGCTGCGGGCGAGCGCCGCCTGGACGCGGGCCGCTTCGCCGACATCGGGTCGTTGCTGCGGATCGGACGGGGACGTCGCTGTGCGCCACCGGGCTCGCACCTCGTCGAGCGGGCCGAGGGCGTGCAGCGCATGGCCGATCAGCTGCCCGGGAGCGAGGCGCCGGTTGTCGGCGTGGGCGGCGATCTGCAGCGCGGCGCCGGCAGCGGCGCGGGTGACGGAGGAGCGCAGGAGCTGCTCGCCCAGCCACTCGGCCGAACCCGCCGCTCCGTCGCGCAGCACGGGCCCGAGCCGCTCCTCGGTGAGCGTGCCGTCCGCCAGCAGGCCGCGCCGCTGCACCTCCCACAGGGCGGTGACCGGGTCGATCGGCTCACCCCGGTGGTGGAGCGCGCCCAGGCAGCGGTAGAGCTGGCCGTGGCCGGGATCGGCGAAGTCCTGGGGACGCAGCCAGTCGAAGACCTCCTCGATCGCTCCGTCCTGGTTCACGAGCAGCGCCAGCAGGAACTGCTCGTCTTCCAGCTGGGCCGCCCGCGGTTCGGCACCGGCAGCGGTGATCGGCAGTACCCCGGGAGCGACGGCGCGGGGCTGGCTCCCCCACCGTGTGGCGAGTTCCTCCAGCACGCCCACGAGGACGTCGGCCTGGGCGACGGCGCCCTGGACCTCGGCTTGGCCTGCGTCCTCCTGGGCGACGGCGAGCAGGCGGGCAGCATGCTCGGCGACGGTGCGGTGGATCGAGCCCTCCAGCACCATGCGCCCGTAGACCGGAGCATGGGCCGGACGGGGACAGGCGGCGATCAAGGTGTGCGGGTACGAGGCGGTGAGCCCGCGCACGTGCTTGCCGGCCTGGGCGAGCGTGTCGGTCAACCACGCCAGCGGCACCCCGCCCTCGGCGGTGAGCGCCGGGTGGCCGTCGGAGCGGAGCCGGCGCAGCGCCGTGAACAGCGCCTGATGCGCGGGCCGGTAGAAGTCGCGGGCCTCCAGCCAGTCGAGGTTGCCGAGCTGGCGCGGGTCGAGCAGGACCGCGCCGAGCACGGCCTGCTCTCCCCGAAGCAGCGGGTCCATCTACCGCTCCCGCTGCTGGGCGCGGAGCTGTTCGACCGCGCGGTCGGCGGCGGCTTTCGCGGCGGCGAAGCGGTCCAGCTCACCGGTGAACGTGGGGTCGGTGGCCAGGATCGAGCCGTCGCCAGCAATCAGCCACCACTGGTTGCCCCGGCGGACGACCGGCGCACCGGTGAGCGGCTGCGGACGGCCACGTCGGGTAGGCGAGTTGTTGTCGGACATAAAGAGCTCCTCGGGGAGTTGGGCGGATTCAGCGGCGAGGACGGGCCGGGGTCGTAGCGGCTGGCGCGGTGACCGGCGTCTCGGCCGGGAGGCCCCTGGGCAGGGCAGACGAGGCGGCGGTGGCCGCGCGGACCCTGGCCTCGTCCGGTACGCGGCGGCCGCGGGCGCGTACGGCCTCGGCGGCTGCGGTGAAGCGGCGCCGGGAGGCATCAAGGCCGGACGGCGGTGCCCACCAGGCGGCGCTGGCGGTGAGCACCGGGGCGAGGGCGGCGACCTCGCTGGCAGGAGCCGAACCGCAGGCGAGCAGCCGGGACTGCGCCGACCACAAGTCCAGGAACCAGTTCCCGTCATCCAGCAGGACCGCCTGCACGTGGGCGGCTCCCGGGGCGTCCTGGTAGACCCATGTGCCGCTGCGCGGTTGACGCCAGCCTGGCCCGGTGAACGGCGGATCGGGCACTGCGACTTGGGAGCCGAACCCCGCGCGCTTGAGGGCGGAGGCGTTCGAGATGGTCATGCCGCCAGCCCGAAGCCGTCGTGGTCACGGGACTTGGCGAGGGCCCGTTGGGTGATGGCCTTGGTGGCGCGGGCGGAGGCCGGGCCGATCTCCTTGGCGGAGCGCTCCTTGTACCAGGGCTTGAGGTCGAGCATCGCGACCCGCATGCCGGTGGCGAACAGCAGCACCTTGCCCTTGGGGAGCGCGCGGATCTCGTCCGGCGGCAGAATCCGCTCGGTGCGCATCGACACCGAAGTCGACTTGCCGCCATCGGAGTTCGAGACGGACGCGGTCTGCACGTCGTGCTCGCCGATCTGCCGGGACAGGCGGTCCGCGAAGTCCGCGTCGTCGATACCCGAGCCGATGACCTTCGTGGTGGCGGCGCTCCAGAGGGCGTCCATGCCGGCCTCGCCCCAGCAGCGCTGCCCCTGCCGGTAGGACTGCAGGATGGTGATCGGGATGACGCCCCGACTGCCCAAGTGGGAGTACAGGTCCGGCAAGTCCGAGATCTTGCAGACGTTCGCTGCCTCGTCGAGGACGCACAGCGCGGGCGGGTCGAGCCGGCCGCCGTTGCGCTCGGCGACGATGACGGCCGCGCGCATCACCGCGTCCGCAGCAGCGGCGATGATCGCCGAGGCGGAGCCGCCGCCGTCCTTGCTGAGCAGGAACAACGTGTCCCGGGAGGAGGCGAAGCCGAACGGCTTGAACTCGGGCAGGCCGGGCGCGGGGGTGACCCACGCGGCGATCTCCGGGTCCAGCAGACAGCTCGCGTACTGGCGCGCCGTCTCGTAGATGCCGTCGCGCGTCTCCGTGGCACCCGTGACGGTGCCCTGGAGCTGGGCGGCGACGGCATGGTGGCCGGCGTCGCCGAGCAGGTCGACGGGGGTGCGGTCGGCCGGGGAGGCGAGCCAGGCCAGCACGTCGGTGATCGGACGGCGGTGGCTCGCGGCGGCCAAGAACAGCGCGCCCAGCGTGTTGGCGGCGGCGGTGGACCAGAAGTCGGAGCCACTGGACTCGTCCACGCTCGCGGTCACGAAGTGCCCGGCGAGCCGCTTGGCACCGGCGAGGTCGCGGGCGTCGGCGAGGATGTCCCACCACATCTCGCGCGGGTGGTACGCGATCTGCTGCGGGTCCAGCGTCCAGACCTTCCCGACCTTCGCACGGGCGTCGACGCACGCCGTGTACGCGTCGTTCGCGGCCTTGTTCGAGGTCAGCAGGACGGGCCCGGGGGCAGCGAGGATCGCGGGGATCGCGATCCCGGACGTCTTGCCGGAGCGGGGCGCCATGATGGCGACCATCACGTCCTCCCACGAGGCCCGGACCTCGGCCCGGCCGGGGGAGAGCGTGCCGACCAGGACGCCGCGGTCGGCCGGGGCGATCTCCTTCTGGTCCTTCAGGCTCGGGCGAAGGCTCCTGGCCTTCTGCGTGATCTCCTTGTCGAGCAGCGGCGCGATGTCCGTCTTGCGAGCCAGGCCGCTCTTCGCCCCGGCGCGCCGGCGCAGCACGATGACGAGCGCAGTGCCGCCGAGGAGAGCGGTGACCAGACCGGGGACGATGCGCGCCCCGACCAGTACTGCGGTCGGGGTGAGGTGCGGCCACAGCCGTTCGGGGTGGAGCAGCGCGTCGGTGACGCGGAACGGAGTCCAACCGCCGCCGACGACGAGGTAGTTGGTGAGGTTGCCGGTCAGCCAGGCGAGGCTGCCGAAGGCGAGGGCGGCGCCGAGGACGCCGAACAGGAGGTAGAGGAGCGCGTCGGTGCCGGTACTGGTCGACGGCGCGTTGGTGCGCGGGGCAGGCAAGGGAGGTTCCAGGTGGGTGCGAGCGGGCGGTGGGCGGGGCGCGCTCGGCTCTGGTACGGCTCACGGAACTTGCTCTCCTTCGGGGGGGGAGGTGGAGGAACGTTTCAGCGGGTGCGGCTGGCGCCGGAGACCGCTGCGGCCGACACCGGCACCGGTGCGGCAGGGCCAGCGGTTGTCCGCAGGCTGGCTGCGGCGGCGGCAGGGGAGACGGCGAGCGCCGCGCTGGTGACGGCGGGCGAGGGGTAGACGGCCGCGGTCGGCTCTTGGCGGGCGAGTTCGCGCGCGTCGGGCGGAGCGCCGAGGGAGCGCAGATCGCCGACGGCGTCCACGAGTTCTGCCTCCGCGGTGCCGACCCGCTCGGCAGCGGTGGAGAAGCGGTCGGACAGCTCGTACTCGTTGGGGTCCAGGTTGGTGACCTGCTCCGCCGCAGCCTCCAGCGCTTCCCGGACTCGGGCGAGGATGCCGTCGTCGGGGTCGAGGAGCTGGTCGATCACCTCGGCCGCCTGGGCGGGTGTGGCGGCGCCGCGGATGCGGTCGCTGAGTTGGAGGACCTGCTGGCCGGTGACCTTGAGACCGTTTGGGTCGGTGGGCGTGGTCAGCCGGTTGAGGTCGAGCTTCGGGTCGAGGTCGACGCTGTAGCGGGCGGCGCGCAGCATCTCGGTGGCGTGGGTGGCGATGGCGGCCCGGTCGGCGGGGGCGGTGGTGGTGGGCAGCCGGTGTCGGCGGCCGTACCAGTCCTCGGTCTGCCGGAATCCGGCTGTTCGGAGCAGGGTGGCGGAGAGGTCGTCGCTGGAGCCCTTGGCGGTGACGCTGCCGCTTGGCTCGATGCTGATGGTGATGAGGGGGCGGGCATCCGGTAGTCCTTGGCGGTGGTGATGGAGGGGGCGGACCGGGTGAGGCCGAGTTCGGTGGCGATGCGGTTGCACTCGGCCTGCACGTGGAAGGCGTCCCGGTACGTGCTGTGGATGCGGCCGTCTTCTCGGACGACGGTGGCGACGATGTGCACTGAGCGGTCGAGGTTGCGGATCGCGGCCCACCGGCAGCCGTCCGGGTCGCCGTCGGGGGCGAGACCGGCTGCGGTAACCAGGCGGCGGGCGACGTCGGCCCACTGGGCGTCGGTCAGGTCCGGCTGACGGGGGTCGGAGCGCACCGAGCACAGCCAGACCGGCCGTTCGGGCGCGCGGGCGCCGATCCGCGTGGCCGGGGCGTCCAGCACGCCGCCGCCCAGGACTTCCTGCGGGTCGCCGAAGAGGGGCAGCTGCTTGTCGGCACCGCGGTAGTCGGCGGCGATCAGCCGGGGCCGCAGCCGGTGGCGAGGATCCCCCGGCCCGTAGAGGGCGGGAATCAGCGCGGCCGTGGTGGCGGCGCGTTGAAGGTGGGCGATCACGGCGTCCCCTCTCGGACGATCGGTCGGCGGCGCCCGACGGCGAGGGCTGACGGGGACGAGAATCCACAGGATTCGCGGTTTGGTCCGGCCGCCGACCGGTGATAGAAGTCCGCCGCCGGGCACCGCCCGAAGGTCACACGAAGGGGTTCTCCGTTGGCCGGTCGGCGTCGGTGGCGGCGTCCAGCAGCTCGGGCAGGTCACCGGGTTCGGATCCGCGCTGGTCGATCCACCAGCCGGCACGGGTGATGGTGCGGGCCTGGTCCTCGATCCGCTCCCACGCGGACTCTGGCATCCCGCTGTCCAGGACCAGCGCGGCGTAGGCGGTGGCGAGGACCTGGTGGCGGCAGCGGGTGCCCCAGGCCGTGCCCTTCTGGGTGCCCTCCAGCGGCGGCATCCGGTACTGCTCGGACCAGGCTTCCGATTCGGCCTGCTCGGCCGCCCGCTTGGCCTCCAGCCACGCCGCCCTCTCCGCCTCGTCGCCGGCCTTCGCCGAGCGCCAGCAGTCCGTGCACTCCTGCTTGGCCAGCCACTCGGCGAACCCGGCCCGCCGGTCGGCCGGGCGGTCGCCGAGGTTCCGTTCCACCTCGTGCCCGCACGAGTGGGTGATCTGCCAGACCTTCTTCACCATGTCTGCTCTGCTCCTTGGGTATCGGGGTGGTGGTCAGCGAGCACGCGCAAAGGCGATGCGCGGATCGACGGCCGCCGGCGGCGGGACGGCAGGCGCCGCGGCGGCGCGCGGCCGGGAGGGCGCGGCGGCGAGGACGGCCTCGTCGACGCGGAACTTGCGCGTGGTGAACGCCTGGTGGATCGTGGCGCGGTGGGCGGCGACGTCTGCGGCGAGCTGCGGTTGCACGGCCACGCGCAGGTTGCCGGCCCGGTGCATGGCCGTGGTTGCGGAAGCCAGACGTTCCAGTGAGTCGCCCCGTCCGACGGTGGAAGGGAGGGTGTAGACGTCGAGAGGGTGGTTGAAGTGCCAGCCGTGGGCTTCGAGGATCTCTCCGCCGCGCTCGACCGCGTTGACCGTGTCGGCGGTGGCGGCGACGATCCCGAGCCGGGGGTGTTCGGCGAAGGCGATGTCCGGCTCCGGAGCGGGCTGTCGGTTGCTCTCGGGCTCGTCAACGCCAGGGTGTGCAAAGACCCGTGGCGCCTCGATGGTGTTCGCAGGGACCAGGGACATGTCGGTGTCGACGCGGTAGCCGGCGCCGGTGAGGAGCTTGGCGGCCCAAGCGGCGCGCTCATCAGCCTCGCGCTGCTGGTTGGTGAGCGTGAAGAGATTCGGGTGGCCGGGAATCCGCTGGAAGTCGAGGCGTTCCAGCATCCACTCGGCGGCGGCCGATTGGGTGGGGAGAGCGGCGACGATGCCGTGTTCGGGGTGGCGCCCGATGGCAACTTCGGGCAGCTGGCTGGGATCGGGGGAAGACACGGTGGATCTCCGCTTCGCGGGTATGGACGGTAAGGGGCGCGGGGACGGAGGGGTCTGGTTGGGCGAGACATGGCGGGCGCCTTTCTCAGGCGGCGAGGCGGAAGTCGGTGTCGTAGAGCTGGCGTTCGCGCGGGTGGAGGAGGTGCTGCACGATGAAGCTCAGGCCGGCGACCTTCCACAGGCCTCGGCCGCGGGTGAGTGCGGCGATGGCCTGGGCTTCGACGCCGGTGAGGCCGAGCAGGCTCATGGCAGCGGGGATCTGGTCAGGCTCCTGCCGGTAGATGATTCGGGTGGAGCAGTCGGCGAGCAGACCCTCGGCGAGGACGCGCCCGCGCGATCCGGCGTCGCCTGCGGACAGCAGGTCGGAAAGCCGGTGCAGGATCAGGAGGTTGGCGATACCGAGGCCGCGGCTGAGCTTCCACTGCTGCTGCATGCGCTCCAGGAGGCCGAGATGGCGCATGATTCGCCACGCCTCGTCGTAAATCACCCATCGCCTGCCGCCGGCGGGGTCGGCGAGCGCTGCCTCCATCCACGCCGAGGCGCAGGTCATCGCGAGGACGAGGGCGGTGTCGTCGCCGCTGCTGCCCAGGCGGGACAGGTCGATGGAGAGCATCGGGGCGTCCGCGTCGAAGGTCACCGTGGACGGCGCGTCGAACATCCCGGACAGGTCACCGCTGACCAGGCGGCGCAGGGCGTGGGCGAGGTCGTCGGCGGCGTGGCCGATCCGCCCCTCGTTGCCGAGGGTGGCGTCCAGGCGCTCGCGGGTACCGAGGAGGCGGGCGATGTCACCGAGCAGCGGCACGGTGCCGTTCGCGGTGGCGTCGGTGACGGCCAGGTCCAGGGCGGCGGACAGCCCGGTGTGCTCCATGGGCAGCAGATCGCGCTTGAGCACGGTGGCCGCGAGGCTCGCCAGGAGGAGCAGGCGGCGCTTGCGGACCTCGCCGGTCCAGTCTTCCTCGCTCACTCCGTCCGGTCGCTGCGGCGTGTCCAGCGGGTTCAGCCGTCCCGGCAGGCCAGGGCCGAGCGCGATGGTCTGACCGCCGAGTGCCTCGGCCAGGCCGGACCACTCACCCTTCGGATCCGATGGCACGTAGATCTTGTATCCGTGGGCGATGGCGCGGGTCGCGATCGACTTGGCGAGCGCGCTCTTGCCCATGCCGATGACGCCGCACAGGATCGCGTTCGGGTTCGTGAACCCCTCTATTCGGCCGGAGTTGTAGAGGGCGAAGGGGTCGTAGCAGAACGAGCCTTCGGCGTGGAGGTCGCGGCCGACGAAGATGCCCTCGGCGCCGAGGCCGGCCTCGGCGAGGAAGGGGTAGGCGCCGCCTGCGACGGCGGTGGTCATGCGGTGTTTGGGCAGGCTGAACTTGGAGCCGCGGGCGGAGGCGGGGCCCGGCCGGCCAGAGACCGGGTAGGTGGGCTGGAGTTCGGGGTCGGCTCCCTCGTGCTCGCGGCGCTTGGCCGGGGCCTGGGCGGAGCGGGCCTTGGTGCGGGCTGCGGCGAACTCGGCGCGGGCGGCGCGCTGCTGGGCGCGGGTGGTTTTGCGCGGGACGAAGAGGTGGGAGGCGGTGGCGCGGTTCCTGGGCATGATCACGAATCCGGGGTGGTCGGGGTTCAGTGGCGGACGAGGCCGGTGAACGGGGAGTGCAGGTCGGCGGGGGTGGTGCGGCGGCGGACCAGCTGGGCTGTCTCCTGGTGGCGGTGGCAGATGGTCAGCTCGGGTGCGCCTTCGGGCAGACGGGCGCGGCACGCGTCCGGGCTGGGAACTTCGCCGGTGCCGGGCCGGGGAGCTGCGTGGTAGGCGGCGTGGAGGTGGTCGGCGGCCTGCCACAGGCGGGTGCGGGCGGCCTTGAGGTGGCTGCCCTCCCCGGGCAGCAGCGGGGAGGTGCGCTGGGCGTGGGCGTCAAGCAGGCCGTGCAGCGAGACCAAGTGCTCGTGGAGCGCGTCGAGTTCGGCGCGGGAGGCGACCAGGGGGCCGGTGGGGATGTTGAGCGCGCGGTGGAAGTCGATCGCGGCGGTCGCGTAGGGGACGAAGTCCTGCGCGGTGGCGGTGGTGGCCGGCATCAGGGGTGCTCTTTCGGATTCGGGACGGGCTGGCATCAGGCGGCGAGGGCGAAGGGCAGGGCGGAGGCGGTGAACGCCTCGGCCTGCTGCCAGGTGAGCGGGCGCAGGTCGAGCTGGGCGCCGACGGCCGCGGTCTCCACGACGGCGCAGGCGGAGCGCAGTTCGTCTTCGGTGTCGGCTGAGACGGTCAGCAGGCCGGTGAGGGCGACGTCGGCGTGTCCGGCGATTAGCTGGCGCTCGCGGTCCTGGATGTCCTGGTACTCCACCGAGTCGGCCTCGGATGCGACTTGGCCCTTGCGGGCGCGCTCGGCGGAGTCGGCGATCACGCTGGCCTTCTTGCGACGTACGTCGCGCATCGCGGAGTCGATGTCCTTGGGCTCGTAGGCCAGGGAGATGGTGCGGCGCACGCCGGAGGCGAAGAGCACCTGGTGCAGGAAGCCCGGGTTGACCTGGGTGCGGGGCCAGTTCTCCACCCAGTAGGTGGTGTGGTGGGCGGAGTCGGTTGAGATGTGGTCGGCCTTCTCCAGGACGACCACGGGGCCGACGGCGGCCGGGTCGGCGGCCGGGCGCCCGTCCTTCGACCAGCGGTCCAGTGCGGCACGGGACTTGGGGTCGTAGGCGGTGCGGGCGACGGCGGCGATCTCGCCGGAGTTCAGCCAGCCGGTCGGGTTGAGGCCGGCGGTGCGCGCGGACTGCTCGAAGGAGCTGGTCAGCTGGGCGAGGACCGCGAAGCTGCCGGTCAGGCCGCCGCCGGCCTGCGTGATCAGGCGCTTGGCGGCCTTGAAGTCGAGGGCGATGGCCACGTATGCCTCGTGTGGGGCGCTGGCCGGTCCCGCGTTCTGGATCAGCTCGCCGTAGAGGGCTCCCGCGAGCGGCGCATCAGGCTTCCCGTGCTCCTCCCAGTGGCGGCGCAGCGCGTCGCCGGAGTCGGGCACGGTCCGCTCGATCACCTGGATCCGGGCGACCTGTCCGGTCCGGGCGAGCGCCGCCAGCGCGCGCCCCCACCCGTTCACGTTGGCGTTCTGGGTGCCGGGGTCCAGGAGGGCGTAGGCGCGACTGCTGACCTTCACGATCGCGGTGAGGGTGCCGGCGTGCGGGTCGTGGACGGCACCGTACCGGCGGTCGGGGGCGGTGACCACGCGCAGGCTGGCCGCGCTGCCGGGCAAGTGGAGCAGGCCCTCGCGCACCGGCCGGGAGGAGGGGCGGACGAGCCAGATGAGCTGTCCGCGGAACCGGCGCAGCGCGTAGCGGGCGGCGATCGGAGCCCAGTCGGCGAGGATACGGCCCCGGTAGCGGACGAACACGAACGGGGCTATCACGCCCCAGACGGGGAGGAACTCGAGGGCGCCGGTGACGCCCCGGGTGGTGAGGACGGCGAGCAGGAGCAGGCCGGCGGCTGCGGTGGTGATCAGCTGCGGTGCGCTCAGGCCGAGCAGGATGCCGCGCTTGGAGCGGTGGGGGAACTTGACGGACGCAGGCGTGGCGTCGGGCGTCGAGGGGGACATCGGGGTTCCAAAGGGGGGTGAGCGTGCGGGCGGCGGGCGGGGGCGCGGCACTCTTCTGGACGTCATCGCAGGGACTCCTTGCTGGTCGTGGGGCCCGGGGCGGGCGGCGGGCCGCCGCCCGCCCCGGGGAGGGGGTGCCGGTCAGGAACCGGGGTTGCTCGGCCGGTTCGGGTAGACGAACCGGACCGGATCGGGAACAGAGGCTCCGCTCGGCGCAGGTGCGCTCCTCGCGGGCGGTGCTGGGGGAGCGCCGGGTGCGGGCGGCGCGGCCGAGCCCTCCGCAGCGTTCCGAATGCTCGGGGCGACCGGTGCCTTCTGGTTGCCGGACGTCGGCGGGCCCTCACTGCCGCCGGAGGAGGCCCGGGTGATCAGAGCCGGAATGCCGGGGCGGGTGACCAGGGCGCGTCCGCGGTCGCCGGGCGCGCTCGGGTCCTCGCCGAAGCGGAACTTCGCCGGCTGCTGCGCGGGCCCGGCGTCGATGCCTTCCTTGCTGACCCGTCCGGTCGGGTCGATGCCGGAGGAGACGCCGCCGCCGTCCATCCCCGGGACCTGGCTGGGGCCCTGCGGGGCCGGGACACCGGTACCCATCTGCATCGCGAGGCTGGCGGCGGTCTTCGCGGCCCCGGCGGCAACCGCCATGCCGGCGACACCGGTGCGGTGCATGTCGTCGTGACCGGAGCCGTCGGTCGCCCAGTGGATGAACTTGTAGACGGCGTAGGGGCACAGCAGGACGAGCACCATGATCACGACACCGGCCATGACGTCCGAGAGGGCGGCCATCCCGTCCTTGGCGTCGGAGTTGCCGATCGCGGAGACGCCGGTGATGAACACGACGGTCATCAGGAGCTTTGAGACCACCAGGGTGGCGGTGGCCTCGATCCAGCCGCGCCGCCAGCGCTGGGCCACCTCCCAGCCGCCGCCGGCCCCGGCGAAGCTGGCGAGCACGACCATGATCAGGACGCCGACCTTGCGGGCCACCATCACGCCCCAGTACAGGAACGCGCCGATCGCGCATCCGACGGCGACCAGGGCTGGGATCGCCCAGCCGAGCCCGTACATGAAGCCGAGTTCGGACACCTTGATGATCCGCCGGATCGCGTCCTCCAACGACGTGCCCGCTGCCTTGAACAGCCCGGCGGACAGGGCATCGACCACGGTTACCGCCACGGCGGTGAAGGAGATCGCGCAGAAGGAGAACAGGACACCGGTCATGGTGCCCCAGGCCGCACGGGCCAGGGCCCGGTCGTCCCTGCGCCAGGCGGCCAGGATCAGCTGCGCGCAGAACGTACCGACGGTCAGGACCAGGCCGATCGGCAGGATGAGCTGGTAATTGTTACTGAACCAGGGGGCGTTCAGGTCGATGGCCGTGGTCTGGTCGACCGCTCGCGAGGCGAGGTTGACGGCGCTGGTCGCCAGCTCCGTCATCGACTTTGTGATCCACGCGCCGATGCCGTCGGTGATGCTCTTGCCCGGGTCGGAGACGAAGTTGATCGCGTCGACCGCGTCGCAGACCTGGTTGATCATCGGGATGTTGCAGACATCCATGAGGGGAACCTCCTTCCGCGGGTCAGGGCGAGACGGTCGGCAGCACGCCGACCAGAGCGCAGGGACGGTCGGGGCGGCACTGGACGGCGAGGGTGGACGAGCGGTCCTCGGCCCCGCCCTGCGGGGCACCGTTCCAGGAGATCGACTGCTTGCCGGTGACGGTGACGGCGTAGATGTATGCCTGCTTGATCGCTCCCGGATCGGCCTGCAGCGCCCTGGTGAACGTGTCCGGGAAGTGCGCCTCGTCCGCGCTCGCGGTGGCGAACTGGCCGGAGTCGGCCATCCGCCCCCACAACAGCGGCGAGGGCACCAGGCGGTCCACCGAGTCGGCGTCGGCGTAACTTCCTTCGGGCGTCAGCCACCGGTGGAGGGAGGCCACCAGCTCCGGCTGCGAGTACGAGCGGGTGTCGTAAGACCACAGCGCCACCGCCGCCGCCTTCGCGTAAGCGATCGGATCGTGCGTCGACGGCGGACCAGGCAGCGAAGCGGCACCGTCCTTCGGGCCCGCCGACGCGGACACGGTCGGAGCGGGAGCTGTTGGCGAACTCGGCACGTGTGAAGCAGGGTTGGTCGCGGCGCGGGTGCCGCGGGTGAAGTAGGCGAGTGCGCCGGCCAGGACCATGAGGGTCACCAGGACCACGAGGCCGAGCAGCGCCCGGCGGCGCACGCGCGATGCGCCGCCGGACACGCCTTCACGGGTGAAGGAACGTTTCTGCATCAGTGGACCTGGCCGCCCAGTCCGGAGAAGAACGCGACGATACCGTTCGCGGCACCGATCAACAGCGCGGCGCCCGCGCTGACCAGCACGCCCTTCTTGCCGTTGGCCTCGGCCTGGTGGCCGCCGGAGTGGTGGCCCCAGGCCCATACCCCGGCGCTCACCGCGAGCGCCCCGACGATCGCGATGATCCCGAACAGGTTGATCGAGCCCATCACCTGCTTGAGGATCGAAAGTCCGGGCAGGCCGCCCTCGTTGGGGGTGATGCCGGGGTCGTACGCGAGCTGCGTGACCGCGTCCGCGAGGTACATGAAGAACTCCAATTCGAATGTGGGCGCGCAAGGCAGCCCGGGGAGGGGAGGAAAGGAGGGGGAGAGACGCCGGTCAGACGACGCGGCGGGCCGCGAGGATCTCCGGCCGCCATTCGGCGAGGGTCGAGATCTTGACCACGTCACCGGTCTTGGGGGCCTGCACGACGAGCCCCGAGCCGATGTACATCCCGACGTGCTCCGGCACAGCGGCGGTACCCCGGGTGAACAGCAGGTCACCGGGCTTGAGTGCGTCCGTGGAAACGGCCGTGCCTTGCTTGACCTGGGCGTACGTGGTCCGCTCCAGGGAGACGCCAGCAGCCTTGTAGGCCATCTGCATCAGCGAGGAGCAGTCGCAGCGGCCCATCGGGTCCGGCCCGTGCGCGTTCGCGCACGTGCCACCCCACTGGTACGGGGTGCCCAACTGGCCCAGCGCCCAGCGGATCGCGGTCTGGACCTGCTGCGGCGCGTCCGCCGGGATCGTGTACCCGACCGGCAGCGAGCCGGCCGGGATCGTCGCGAAGTCGGTGCCGTCGCCGCCCGTCGTCGACGTCCCGCAGCTGCCGGTGCCCGGGGAGGGGCTCGCGGTGGTGCCTGTCGAAGGGGACGGTGCTGGCGTCGGGTTACCTCCGGGCGGAGGCGAGGCCGTGCCAGCGGGAGCGAGCAGCGGCTCGATCGCCTTCTGCAACGCGGTCGCCAGCGGCTCCCACTTCGCGTAGGCGTCGGGGTAGCCGCTCCTCTGCACCGCCTGGGCTGCTTGGGTGATGGTCATCGACTGCCAGCCGCTGACCTGGTTGAGCGCCTCGTAGAACTTCGTCGAGGCGTACACCGGCTGCATGATCTGCGCCGCCGTGCCCCAGCCCTGCGATGGCCGCTGCTGGAACAGGCCCACCGAGTCCCGGTCACCCCCGTTGACGTTCCGCAGTCCGCTCTCCTGCAGAGCGGTCGCCAGAGCGACGATCTGCCCGCGGACGGGGATGTGCATGGCGACGCCGGTGGCCTGGATGGTCTTGGCGTTGGGGATCTGCTCGTCCGGTTTGTCCAGCCCGGCCACGTTCGGCGCGCTGAGCGGACTGGAGCCCTTGAGGATCGACTCCACCTGCGCCGCGACGGCGGAGCTGTCCACATCCTGTGGACCGCCGCCGGGTGGACACGAGGCGGATTTGGCCGACGCGTTGCCCGCGCCGACGATCACCACCGGCAGGGCGAGCATCAGCGGGCCGCAGGCGACGACACCGACGAGTGCGCCGAAGGTCTTCTTCACGGCCGCCGCCGATCACCCGGGCGGCGCCCGGCGGTTGGCGGAGGTGGATGAGGGCACGGGTGTGCCAGGGCGTGCTGCATCGCAGCGGCTCCTTGCGGGGTTCGTAGGAGGGCGCGGTGCCGGCCTCTCGTGCGAAGAAGTCGCCGGCACCGCGCCGGTGGTGAAACTGCCCCTGCTCAGGGCGGGCCCGGATCACGGGAGTTGGTAGCTCCCGGACGCCGGTCTCGGGTCACGCGCGGCAGCCAGCCGCGCTCGTAATCTCAGCCGGAACACAGCGACTCCTCAGGGCGGGGATAGGGGACAGCGATCCGTAGACAGCCCCGGTTGGACGAGACAGCACGGATCAACACGCGCCGAGCCGAGCCGAGTTGGCCCCCTGCTCGGTTGGCGTGGCGAGACAGTAGACGCGAAAGACGGCCGCACCAAACGACCCCCGACCAGGGCCGGTCCCAGGGGAACCGCTCGTTAGGCGCGGCCGTCGATTCCCGCTACCTTCCCCTGCATCCCCGCTCCCGGCGGCTGCCGCCGGGCGTCGCCCGGAGCGGGCCCACCCCTGCCCTGAAAGAGGAATCAGTGAGCTACAAGCTGCACCGAGGCGACGCCCTGACCGTGCTCAAGTCCCTGCCCGACGAGTCCGTCAACGCCGTCATCACCGACCCCCCGTACAACAGCGGCGGGCGAACCAGCTCCGAACGCACCAGCCGCGACGCCCGAGCCAAGTACGTACAGACCGGCTCCGCCCACGACCTCCAGACCTTCCCCGGCGAGAACCGCGACCAGCGCTCCTACCGCTCCTGGCTCACCGCACTGCTCACCGAGGCGTACCGGGCAAGCACCGAGCACTCCGTCGCGATGGTCTTCTCCGACTGGAGGCAGGAACCCACCACGAGCGACGCCCTCCAGATGGCCGGCTGGACCTGGCAG
The DNA here is from genome assembly GCF_053598235.1 of Kitasatospora sp. NPDC001159. Classification (NCBI taxonomy): domain Bacteria; kingdom Bacillati; phylum Actinomycetota; class Actinomycetes; order Kitasatosporales; family Streptomycetaceae; genus Kitasatospora; species Kitasatospora sp. NPDC001159. The sequence goes on along the minus strand of NZ_JBSFJV010000022.1, from coordinate 67,136 downwards.
GGCACCATCCCGTGGATCAAGCCCTCCAGCCGGCCCCGCAAGGGCGGCTTCAAGCAGTCCGCCGAGTTCATCACCTGGGGCGTCAAGGGCACCCTCGACAACAGCCGGGACCTCTACCTGCCCGGCCACTTCATCGCCTCCCAGCCCCGCAAGAACCGGGTCCATATCACCCAGAAGCCGCTGGAGATCATGCAGCAGCTCGTCCAGATCTGCCCCGAAGACGGCACCGTCCTCGACCCGTTCACCGGCAGCGGCTCCACCGGCGTCGCCGCCCTACGCGAGGGCCGACGGTTCGTCGGCGTCGAACTCAGCCCGCACTACGCCGACGTTGCCGAACAGCGGCTGCGAGCGGAACTGACCCAGGACGACTTCGTCCTTGCCGGGCCGGAGGCGTGATGGTGAGAACCTCGGGCACCGAGGACCGCACGGACGGCAGATACAGAAGGGCGGCTGGAGCATGAAGCTCCAGCCGCCCCTCTGTCTTCGTCAGGCTGCCTGAACCGCTCGCCGGATCAGCGGCACCGCCTTCTCCAGATCGGCCGCCCCGCCGATCCGTACCTCCAGGTCGCCGGTGCCCAGGTGGCCGATCCCGCGCATGTCGCGAGTGAAGCCCTCCTCCAGTTCCACTGTGTCCGGGTCCAGTCGTAGGTTGAGCAGTATCACCTGGTGGCCCGGACGGAAGACGACGCTTGCCACGTTTCGCAGGCGGCGGTAGGCGATGTAGTGCTTCTTGGCGAGGACCTCCACCTCGCCCGACGCGGTGAGCACCTCGTCCAGCTCGTCGTACAGATCCCGGAGACAATCCGGGACGTCGCTGAGAACCGACAACTCGTCGGCCTCGGCAGCGGCGGTCGGCATCACGGCCGCGCTCGATCTGCGTCCGGCCGCCGGGCTGACGGCTCCGGAAACCGGCTCGACGAGCTGGAGGCTCAGCAGCCCGCCGTCGAAGATCCGGTAGCGCACCAGCTCGATCCGCCAGGACCGGCCCAGGTCGCCGACCGCGACCCGGTCGTGATGCGAGTACCCGGCCGCGATGCACAGCGCCCGCGGAGCGCGCCAGTCGATGGACTCGGCCGCCTCCGGGCCTAGCCTTTCTCTGACGAGGGCCTCGAACTCGTGTCGGCAGCTCTTCAACCAGGTGAGGTAGGAAACGGCCTGCGAGACGACACCGCTGTCGTTGCCCTTCTTGAACTCGACCACGACCGGCACGTTGTTCTCGTCCAGGCCGAGCGAGTCCACCCGCCCCCGATGCCAGGGGCCGGTCGAGTACTCAGACGCCAGGAACCGGATGCCGAGCATGCGCTCCATCCCGGCCTCCACCCGGCGCTGCAACTCCACCTCCAGCGCCACCGTCGAGCCACGCAACTCCACGTCCTGGCCGTCCGCCCCAAGCCGAAACACCTTGAGATCGCTCACCAAACCCCCCTTCGCGCGATCGTACGAAGAGACCAATCGAAAACAGCCCTCCCGTATTCCGCCTCGGGCTATGGTTCGAGTAAGAAAGATCAACTTGCAGGGGGGAACGACGACGCGGGCAACGAACAGCATCTCGGGCACGGCGCACGTGACGGGGGTGCTGATCCAGGCCGGCGACCTGCCCGGCCTGGTGATCGACAACAACGTCGTCACTCAGGTCGGCGCGGCGGGAACAGGCCAGCCGGGATGCGACCCGGCGGTCCCGCAGCCCTGGCCACGCAGTTCGGTGTAGACGGCGGCCACGTCGCCAGCCGCCCGTTGGGGCGGTAGAGGCTGCTCAAGGTGTCGGGACATGAAAGGCGCCGCCAGGCTTCGCAAAGACGGACACGGGGTCCCCGGCCGGGAGTGGGCAGCGGCGCTGCCCGGCCCGCGCAGTGCGCATCCGTGTCCTTCGGGCCAGATCCATGGACGCTTGGTCGGTGCGGACGAGTGGAGCGGGTTGCCCTGCGGGAACTCGGATCCGTGGCTTGCCCGTTGCGAGATAGTGGTGGCCCTGGTCGCCATCCCGCCGACCGCGGCTGGCCGGTGCTTCGCGGCTCGACCTGAACCAGAATGAGCGGCAGATGCTTGGCTGGTGTACCTACACCGCCATAGGGTGTAAGTAACCAGCAGAGGCAGCAGTGCAGTTCTTCTTCGAGTCCGAGGAGGCCGCGGAGCGCGGCCATGACTATGCCGAGTTCTACAAGGACGTCGTTTTCGCCTGTACCCTCTGCGCCAGCGAGAACACCGTGGAGACGGATGAGCTCGTCCCCAGCGGCGTGCACTATAAGGTCCTCTGCGAAAAAGGTCACCTGACCAACGGTATGCCGCCCCGGGGCCGTCGTTACGAAGACTTTCACCAGGTGCCCTGACATGCCGAACAAACCGGCCACGCCGTCGAAGAATGTCCGCGTTCCCAAGGATCTCTGGGAAAGCGCCAAGGCGGTGGCCAAGTCCGAAGGACGCAGTCTCTCGGAGATTATTCGGCAGATGCTCGCCGCGTACGTCGAGAAGCGGCTGGAGCGGGAGGAAAGATCGGGCTGTAGCCTGCCCGCTTCTGCGGCCCTTCTCCGCCAGCTGTCGAAGCCGGGCGAAGTCATCGGTGATAGATACAGAATGCGCGGCGGGGGCCATTCGCCAGATCATTGCCGGCCTCCCGGGCGTTTCTCAGGCGTCCGGGGGTATCCGGATTTTCGGCCATTGAGTTCCATCGAATATGGGACCGAAGAATTCCGCTTCGCCCTCTCTCGGAGCGCCGGACCCCTGGCCGATATTGACGATCTGCTCAGCGGTCGTGCTTTCTGATCACTTCGCTGCTCTCGCCTCCGTGCGCGCTGCGATAACCGCCTCGATCACGGTACGGGCAGCTTCCTCTGGAGAGGTGTGCTCCCAGAATCGCAGCACCTTCCAGCCGGATTGCTCGAGAAGTTGAACCGTTTCCAGGTCCCGAGCTTTGTTTCCCGCGATCTTCTTGGCCCAGAAGCTCTGATTCGTCCTAGGCAGCACACTTCGGTGCTCGGTACAGCCGTGCCAGTAGCAGCCGTCCACGAAGACGGCCACCTTCTCCGTCCTGAATACGATGTCCGCCGTGCGACGGAGGGACTGTACCGGCCGAGCCGAGACCCGAAATCTGAGCCCCTCGCGGTGCAAGAGCGATCGGAGTCGCAGCTCGGGTTTCGTGTTCTTCCCCCTGTTCGCGCGCATCGACTTCCGCGTCGCCGGAGATGACGCCCACGATTTTTCGGGAACCGGCTCGGTCGAGAGCAGCCCGGCTTCTTCGGCCAACCGCCAACCGGCGCGTAGGTTCTCGGCGCGGGTGGGACGGTCGACGTCCCCCAGCGGAACCCTCGACTTGCGACCGTCGACGGACCACTGGAGAACGGCCTTGACCCGTCCGGTTCGGCTGGATCCGTTCAGTACCACGGTCGCCCGCTGAAGACGGCCTCCGCCCGCGTCTACCAGCCGGTGGTCGGCGCCTCCGGCGGCACGGTCTTGTTCCCGAGACCGCTGTGTCCGGTCGAGCCCTTGGCGTGGGCGCCACGAACGGTCGGGTACGGCTTTCTTCGATGCCCTGGCCGCGCTCTTCGCTGTCACTGATCGTTCCTCGGCTGTCAATGGTGCGCTTCGATACCGACGATACGGCCGTAGATCCGGCCATAACAGCCGTTACACGGACTAGTCCGACCGGAGCGGGGAGCTGGCGCCGAAGGGTCGGATTCGCCGCGATGCGGACGTTTACGCCCATACATGGTCGGTATGGGGCAGGCGTCGACCTCTGGGGCTGGAGCAACACGCCACCGGTTCGGCAGATGTCGGAGCTTGCCGGTACCGTCTTTGCAACGCAGTGCTAGCGAAGGGGGGCCTGTGGCATCTCGAGTGGTGTCGTATGAGCTGGATTCGGACACGGTCGTCCAGTTCGAGATCGAGCCGACGGACGACTGGCAGCAAGTCCGTGCCGGTCAGGTCTTGGGGCGGGTCCAAGAGGCGGTACGGCCAGCCGTCGAGGCCGCGCGAGCCGTGCTGGATCAGGCTGTGAGGCTCAGCCCTTCCGAGGTCGAGGTGTCGTTCGGCGTCAAGGTGAACGGCTCGGCTAACTGGCTGATCGCCAAGGCTGCTACCGAGGCTAACTTCGGAGTGAAGCTCATCTGGCGACCCGGCCAGAAGCAGGACGGAGGCGAGGACGGAAGCCTGGAATGACCACGGCGTTCCCGAACGGCCCCCGACCAAGGGCGGACGGCTGGGTCGCCGCGATTCACGAGACGGAGCGAGATCGGCAGCCTCTCGGTTCGGGATTCCTGATCGACGCCTATCGAGTGCTTACGTGCGCCCACGTCGTCATCTCGAGCCGTGCGCCGCGTAACGAACTGTGGGTGGTCTTTCCGAAGGCTCTAGAGCTGATGCAGCATCGGTTCAAGGTCCGTCAAGTGATCGCGCCTGACTCGGATGCCCAGGACGAGCAGGATGTGGCGGTCCTGGTCCTTGAACAACCGGTGTCAGAGGAGTTCGCTGCGCAGCTACGTCGGCCGAACCCTAGGGATCTGGCCGGCAGTCAGTGGTGGTCTTTCGGCTTTGCGGACGGTGCTTGGGGGAGCTCGGCGACCGGCTCGATCGGTGAGGAGATCGGCTATGGCTGGGTCCACTTGGACACGGAGTCGAAATCTCATGTCCGGCCGGGCTTTAGCGGAGCTGCGCTTTGGTCGGCCGACTATCAGGCCGTCGTCGGGCTGGTGGGCCAGGCGCAGGAAAGTAGCGGGCACGCCCGCGCGCTGACGATGCGGGCGGTCGACCTGTTCCTGCCGGACGAGAAGCTGCACCTACTCACCGACTGGTCCGTCGAAGCTGCCGGCGATGCCGCGCTGTCCGCGTGGGGTTGGACCCTTGCGGACGATCCCGAATCCGGGCGGCACTGGCGTCCTCGCGCCCGAGGGGTGAGTACGGACGCCGAGCGGGGTTTCCGCTTCCGTGGCCGAACAGCGGCGCTGAGCGCGATCGTTGCCTGGATCACGGGCCAAACCGGTGATCGCCGGCAGGTTTTGCTGGTAACCGGCTCGCCTGGCGTCGGTAAGTCCGCAGTGCTGGGACGCATCGTCACCACCGCCGATCGGGGAATCGCGGAGACTTTGCCACCTGAGGACGACGCGGTGCGCGCCCCGGAGGGATCCGTAGCGTGTGCGGTGCACGCCCGGGGCAAGACGGCGTTAGAGGTCGCACAGGAGATCGCCGCCGCTGCTTCCGCTCCTTTGCCCGACCGGGCAGACGACCTGCCCTTGATGCTGCGAAGCGTGCTCAGAGAGCGACCTCAGCGTGGTTTCGCCGTCGTGATCGACGCTCTGGACGAAGCCATCACGCCTGAGCAAGCGCGGACGATCATGCGGAGCATCGCGATCCCTCTCGCAGAGACGTGCGTGGACCTCGGTGTGCGAGTGGTGGTCGGAAGCCGACGTATGGACGACGCCGGTGACCTCTTGGCCCCCTTCCGCAACGCCATCGAACCCGTGGACCTCGACAGCCCCGAATTCTTCGCGCAGGAGGACCTGGCTGCCTACACACAGGCGACCCTGCAGTTGCTCGGCGACGAGCGCCCGGACAGCCCGTATGCGGAGCAGACCGCAGCCGTCACCGTGGCCGAGCGAATCGCGCTCCTAGCGCACGGCAACTTCCTGATCGCCGGGCTGGTTGCCCGTTCCCATGGCATGCACGACCGGCATGCGATCGACCCGGCACGTGTCTCCTTCACACCGACCGTTGACGCTGCGCTACGCGACTATCTCGCTCTGCTACCGACCGTGGACGGAATCCCGGCCGTCGAGTTGCTCACTGTCCTGGCATACGCGGAGTCCCCCGGGCTGACGATCGACCTATGGCTTACGGCTGTCCAGTCCATAAGCGGCCGGGCTCCCAGTGCGAATGGATTGTTGACCTTTGCCCGATCCTCAGCAGCCAACTTCCTGATCGAGTCAAGTGATTCCTCTACCTCCTCGGGCGCTTTCCGGCTGTTCCACCAGGCGCTGAACGAGTCCCTTCTCAGGGCTCGTGACGCGGCCGGCGCGACCGAGAGCGACGAGCGAGCCATCACTCGCGCCTTCAAGTACCTGGGCCGCACCGACCACTGGAAGGGCGCCCCGAGTTACCTGCTTAGTTCACTACCTCGGCATGCCGTCCGCGGTGGTGTCATCAACGATCTGCTGGACGAGGACTCGTATCCCCTATATGCCGACTTGCGCCGCTTGGTTCCAGCCGCGAAAGCGGCATCCTCAGCCACAGCGCTGGCCCGCGGCCGTCTGCTTCGCAAGACACCCCAGGCGCTCGACGCGGCACCGGCAGATCGAGTCGCCCTTTTCAGCGTGACGGAGGCACGGGAGCATCTGGGCAACACCTATCGCAAGGTCCCGTTTAACGCTCCGTATCGAGCGGTCTGGGCGGTTGGGTCGACTCATGCCGAGGAAATCGTTCTCGAAGGCCACACCGACTGGGTCAACACCGTGTGCTCGGTTTCGGTGGGTGATCAAGTGCTCCTCGCCACCGCCAGCAGCGATACGAAGGTTCGAGTGTGGGACCCCGAGACCGGTGATCTGCTTCGTGTCCTCGAAGGGCACACCGGCGCGGTGCTGGCTCTGTGCTCGGTCCGGGTGGGTGACCGTACTTTCCTCGTTTCCGGTGGCAACGACAACACGGTACGGCTCTGGGACCCCGAAACCGGTAAACCGCTGCACGTCCTCGAAGGACACACCGGAGCAGTCAGAGCGACGTACGCGGTCCCGGTGGGTGACCGTACCTTCCTCGTCTCGGGTGGCAACGACAACACGGTTCGGCTCTGGGACCCCGAGACCGGTAAACCGCTGCGTGTGCTCGAGGGGCACACCAAGTGGGTCAACACCGTGTCCGCGGTCCCGGTAGGCGACCGAACGCTCCTCGCCACCGCCAGCAGCGATACAACGGTTCGGCTCTGGGACCCCGAGACCGGTAGACCGCTGCGTGTGCTCGAAGGACACACCGAATGGGTCAACACCGTGTGCTCGGTCCCGGTGGGTGACCGTACCTTCCTCGTCTCGGGGGGCAACGACAACACGGTTCGGCTCTGGGACCCCGAGACCGGTAAACCGCTGCGTGTGCTCGAGGGGCACACCAAGTGGGTCAACACCGTGTCCGCGGTCCCGGTAGGCGACCGAACGCTCCTCGCCACCGCGGGCGACGACCGAACGGTTCGGCTCTGGGACCCCGTTACCGGTGATACGCCCGGTACCCTCGAAGGCCACATCGGCGCCGTACTGGCCTTGTGCGCAGTTTCGGTGGGTGGCCGAAGTCTCCTTGCCACGGCAGGCGACGACAACACGGTTCGCCTTTGGGACCCCAGGACCGGCGATGCGCCCGGCACCCTCGAAGGCCACATCGGCGCCGTAGCTGCTCTGTGTACTGTCTCGGTAGGCGGCCGGAGTCTCCTCGCGACTGCGGGTGGTGACGACACTGTTCGCCTTTGGGACCCGAAGACCGGTCACGTGCTGCGTACCCTCGAAGGACATAACGACTGGATCAGGGCCGTGTGCGTCCTCCCGATGGGCGGCCGAAGTTTTCTCGCGACCGCTGGCGATGACGACACGGTTCGCCTCTGGAACCCGGAAACCGGTGTCATGCTGCGTGTCCTTGGGCATTCCGGCGGGGTCAACACCGTATGCGCGGTTCCTGTGGGCGGCCGAAGTCTCCTCGCCGCCGGCGACGATCGAACAGTTCGCCTTTGGGACCCCGAAACCGGCGACATCGTGCGTACCATCGAGCGTACGAAATGGGTTAACACCGTGTGCTCGGTCGTGGCGGGCGACCGGAGTCTCCTCGCCACCGCGGCAGGTGACGAGCTGGTGCGTCTTTGGGATCCCGACACCGGCGACATGGTGCGCACTTTCGAAGGACATACGAGCAGGGTTAACGCCGTGTGCGCGGTTCCGTTGGGAGACCGAACGCTCCTCGCCACCGCAGGCGACGATCGAACGGTTCGGCTTTGGGACCCCGCCACCGGCGACACACTGCACATCTTCGACGGGCACACCGGACCGGTGAGGGCCGCGTGCGCCATTACGTCGGGCGACCGAACGCTCCTCGCCACCGCAGGCGACGACCGTACGGTCCGCTTCTGGGACCCCCGCACGCCGTACTCGGTCATGGCGATTCCGGTCCACTCACGAGCCTTGTCCATCACCGAAACCGAGGGACTCGTCGTGATCGGTCTGGACGACGGGATCTTGGCACTGTCCATCACGCAACCGACGGCACCGTCGACACATACACCGCCTTCCGGAGAGTCGCACGCCGCTACGCGTCGGAGAACGCCTTGGCCTCAACAGGAAGAGGTCCGACGAGATGAAGACTGATCGTGACCTTGATTCCGTCTCTGAGACCCCAACGCGACCACTAGCGTGTACCTGCTATATGACGAGGATTCGCCGGCGCAGGTTTTACCTTGCGCCGGCAGTGTCTGCGGAACGCGCCGCCGGAGCCCCGGGCACCCGAGGGCACAATCAGCTGTATCGAACGAGAACGGGGAGCGGTCGACTCGCATGACCGATGAATTCGACGGGATGTACGACACTTTCAGGGCACTCCTCGACTCCTTCACACCTGCCGAGTCGGTCAAGCGACTGCAGCAGTTCGGCGTCGCCCCTGAGATCGTTCAGCAGATCCGCGAGCGGCACGAGCAGCAGACGTTCCGCATCAAGGAACTTGAAGAACCGCACTCAGTGGTCGACGGCGACCGCTACAGCTGGTACACGGGCCCGCGGCCGAGTGACAAGTGCTGGCCCGCGATCGTGAATCTGCTCCGAGAGGACCGCTGGCCACAGGACCCGGCGATTAACAGCCTGGACGACTCCTCGACACGGATCGTCTCGCTGCTTAACCACCCGCGGGAGCAGGAGTTCTCCACGCGTGGCCTGGTCGTCGGTCACGTGCAGTCGGGAAAGACCACCAACTTCACGGCAGTGATGGCCAAAGCCGCGGATCGCGGCTACAAGCTGTTCATCGTCCTCGCCGGCATCCACAACGGTCTGCGCAGGCAGACGCAGGCGCGCCTCGTGCAGCAACTGGTGGAGCCCAACCCGACCATGTGGTCGCAGCTCACCGGTCTGGACAAGGACTTCACACCGCGGGAGAACCCGGCCTCCTACTTCGGAAAGGCCAATCGGACACATGTTCTATGTGTCGTCAAGAAGAACGCGGCCGTGCTGCGCAAGCTCGCCCGTTGGCTCGACAAGGCATCGACCTACCTCCAGGACTGTCCAGCGCTGATCATCGACGACGAGGCCGATCAGGCGACCGTCGCCACCAAATCGATCAATCCGCTGATCCTCGACATCATGCGCAGCCTGCCGAAGGCCGCGTACCTCGGCTACACGGCCACGCCGTTCGCCAACTTGCTGATCGACCCGGCGGCCGAGGACTTGTACCCCAAGGACTTCATCGTCAACCTGCCCAAGCCTCAAGGGCACTTCGGGACCGAAGTCCTCTTCGGCCGTGATGCACTGGACGGCGAAGACCCGGAGCAGGTCGACGACGGCTTCGACATGATCCGGCTGATCCCGGCTAGTGACGAGAAGCGCGTACGGCCGCTGTCGCGTCTCGACGTCGACGGCTTCGTGCCGGTCATCACCGACACCCTACGTAATGCCGTCCGGTACTTCTGGATGGTGACGGCCGCCCGACGAGTGCGCGGTACGGGCAATCCCCACAACACCATGCTCATTCACACGAGCGTCAACACCGCAGTGCACAACAGCTTCAAAGTGCCGTTGGAACACCTCTGCAGGAGTGCGAAGGAGAACCTAGGCGATCCGGTCTTCGTTACCGAGCTGCGGGCGTTGTGGGAAGCGGAGACCGCACGAGTTCCGGCGGAGGATCTCGACGAGACGAAGGTAGAGTTCGACGAGCTGCTGCCGGAAGTCCGCGGAGTGCTGGACAGCTGCCGTGTCATCATGGACAATTCCAGCAGCGAGGACCGGCTCGACTACGAGAACGGCCCTATCGTGGCCATTGCGGTGGGCGGCAACACGCTTTCGCGAGGGTTGACCCTGGAAGGCCTCTCAGTCAGCTACTTCGTCCGCGCCGTTTCCGCCTACGACACCCTGCTGCAGATGGGACGCTGGTTCGGGTTCCGGCGCGGTTACGCCGACCTTCCCCGGATCTGGATGACGGCTGAACTGGCCAAGTGGTTCCGACACTTGGCGACCGTAGAGGCGGAGATGCGCCTCGATATCGACCGTTACATGACCGAAGACGAGACACCACTCACCTTCGCCGTCCGGCTGCGCACCCACCCGGCACTACGAGTTACCGCAGCGGCCAAGATGCGGGACGCGGTTACGGCCGCCTCCTCGTACGGTGGGAAGCGTGTGCAGACACACTACTTCCACACCAATGCCGAGTGGCTGCGAGCGAACCTCTCCGCGGCACGTAGGCTCGTCGACCAGGCCTCAGCGAACGCCGTTCGGCGAGAGGAGCGACCCACGGAGGGCCGGTACATCTTCCGAGACGTTCCGCACGAACTGGTGCTGGAATTCCTGCGCGACTACCGGTTCCACGAAAAGTCACCCGAGAACGACGGCGGACTGATCAGCGATTACATCCGGAAACGCGTCCGCACCGCCGGTTCGCTGGGCCGGTGGAACGTCGCCATCGTCGGCACCCCGGTCGACTCCGAGGGCTCGAACCTCTTCGAGTTCACTCCCGGCATTGCCGTCGGACGAGTCAATCGTGCCCGACTCGACCCCGAGCAGGGCGCCTCGGAGGCCGACTTCGCGGACATCAAGACGTTGATGAGCCGGCGAGATGCCACGATCGACCTGAGCGGGGACACGTCCAAGCTCCCGGAGAAGGAAATCATGGCCGAGCGCCGGCGCCAGTTCCCGGACACCGGACTGCTAGTGCTGTACCCGATCGACAAGACGTCCGAGCCCGATCCCTCGAAGGATCGTCGCGCGGCGTTGAACGCCGAGGAGCACGTCATCGGCGTCGGCATGGTCTTCCCCGATCCGAGGGGCAACGACAGTGAGGTCGTGAAGTACGTCTCCGCCGACCTGTCCGGGGTCGACATCGAGGAGGAAGACTTCAGTCTGCTCGATGGCGAGGAAGCGTGAGGGAAACCGTCCTGCGTGACGTCGTCGACGAACACTGGTCTGCCCTTTCGGCCGAGCCGGCCTCCGGTGAGCGTCGCCTGCGTGTGTCCGAGCTCCCCGTCACCACCGTCAACGGTCCACTGGCCGCGGCGATCGACCACGACGGGCATCGCCATGTGTTGGTGCCGATCGCCTCGCAACAAAGAGTTCGACGAGGCCTGGACGGACCGGTACTCCGACTCAGTAAGCGTGCCCTGGAGGACGAGGACAGTTACCGGACGTACGCGGACCTATGTTGCCTGCGCAGCGATCTCGAGGACCTGTTCACCGTTTTGTGTGGGGACGTGCTCGCCGCAACGGCTGCTCTCCCGGACAATCCCCTGAAGGCGCTCTATCGCGTACTCGACCGCTGGAAGGCGCTGTTCCAGACGAACGGTGCGCCCCTTGGGACCGAGCAACTTGCCGGTTTGTTCGGTGAGTTGACGGTTCTTAACCGTCTACTCGAACAAGACCCGAGCGCACATCGGTCCTGGCGGGGCCCCCACGGGCACCGTCACGACTTCTCGTCTTCGCTCACCGCGATTGAAGTTAAGTCCTCCATAAGAGGCGGAGGCCGCCGCCCTCGCATCCACGGCCTTGACCAGCTCGAAGCCCCAACCGGAGGGGCGCTCCATCTCGTCTGGTATCGCCTGGAACGCGTGACTGAAACGGGCACCGCGTTCGCGGACCTGGTCAACCGCGCGCTGCGACTCTGCGACGACGAGAGTGCCCTTCTGGCTTTGCTCGCCGGGGCAGGGTACCGCTCTTCCGACCTCGATCACTATCACGACGTCCGATTCGTCATAGCCGAAGAACGCTGGCACGAAGTGGACGCCGACTTCCCGAAGCTGACGAGTCGGGATCTGGCTCGAGCGGGGATTCCCGTCGCCGCCCTCGACGTCGAGTACACCATCGACCTCTCCGGCGAAGTGCCAGCCCCGATGGATGCCGACAAGGTCACGGAGGTTCTGCGCGCTGTGATAGAGGAGTCCGCATGACCGAGCCGCGCTGGTTCTCCCAGCCTTACCCCCCGGAAGGCGCGAGCGCCGCCGAAGGCATCCGCAATCAGCTCGGCCGCCCGGAGCTCGACCTGCTCACCATCCTGGTGCGTGAATCCGCGCAGAACAGCTGGGACGCGCGGCAGACGGACTCGTCGGAACCGGTCGACTATCGCATCGACCTTCGGACGGTCGGTCCTGCCCACATAGGTGCATGGCGCGAACTGGTTCTGAACGGCGCACCCGTCACGGCACACCTGCCGCTGCGGGACTCCCTCAAGCACGGCACGGTCTGGATGATGGCGATCTCCGACCGCGGTACCAACGGCCTCGGCGGACCCACCCGAGCCGACAGCGCGATCGGCGAGGATCGCGACTTCGTCTCCTTCGTCCGCAACATCGGCGAGCCACGCAACACAGTCCTCGGCGGCGGTACCTACGGCTTCGGCAAAGGCATCTTCTACCTTCTCTCCAAGTGCGGCACGATCTTGGTACACACCCGTTGCCGCACGGGGGACGGGACTTATGAGAGCCGGCTCATCGGTTGTGCCCTATGGAAGAGCTACGTCGCCGACGAACCGACCGGAGAGCGTCGGTACACCGGTAGGCACTGGTGGGGCGACGCTTCGGGAGAGGTCATCGAACCGCTCGTCGGTGCCGAAGCCGAGTCGATGGCCCGACGTCTTGGCCTCAGGCCGTTCGGCCCACAGGAGACCGGCACCACCATCGTGGTCATCGACCCTCTACTCGAGGATCTCCAGCCGGCCCAAGCAGCGGACTATCTCGCGGAGACCGCTGCCTGGCATCTATGGCCCAAGATGATCGCCACCGGCTCGGGACAGCCCGCGATGCGCTTCACCGTCAGTTGCGACGGCAGGGACCATCCCGTCCCGGATCCGCGGCAGACCCGCCCGCTCGACATGTTCGTCGCCGCCTACGAAGCCATGATCGGACCAGACGGCACCGACGTCGAGTGCGGCAGACCCAGGAGGTTTCTCGGCAGGATGGGGCTGGTCACCCGCATCATGCTGCCTCTAGAGCCCACTCGCGCCTCTCGTATGCTCGGCATCGAGGACCTCATTCATCACGTCTGCCTCATGCGACCGGCCGAACTGGTCGTCACCTACCACCTGGGCCCCAAACCGCCGAGCGTAAACCAGGGATACGCCGGAGTGTTCCGGGGAGACCCGGGCATGGACGACGTCTATGCGAAAGCCGAGCCACCGACCCACGACGCCTGGAACCCTCAGTCGCTCGAGCACCCCGAGAGCACGTTCGTCCGGACCACGTTCCGGCGCATCCACGAGGCAATTGACGGGCTGCTCTCACTCGGCGGGACCGCCCGGTCCGGTGCAGCCAAGGTGGCGCTAGGCGCAGCCAGTTCGCTCTTCTCGGGTCTTGTCGGAGGCGCCTGGGGAATCGGCGGAGCCACCGACTACGGCAGACCCGGCAGCACGGCGACCACTTCCTCACGCGCCTCGGAGGCCGACGAACGGGAGGCACCGGAGCCGACAGGCAAGGAGCACATCCCGACCGGCACCGCCTCCGTGGCTAATCGCCCGGCGGCGGATCACGGATCGGGAGGCGGCCAAGACGTCGGTACCGTAGGCAGCACGGATACACCTGCCTACGGCGCGGGATCGACGGCTCGCCGCCGCCCACGCGTGCAGTACGTGGGCGAGCCCTATTACGACGACCTCACCGAGACGACCGTACTAGTGCAGGAGTTCAGGCTGCCCGTACCCGGACGCCAACGCGTCCGCGCTGATCTGGCCGTCACACTGCCGGGCAGCGGTGGACGCGAAATCGATCCCCCGCTCGGCGCACAGATGCCTGAGCTTCTCGGCTGGCAGGACGCCGACGGACGACTGCACGCTGGCCCGTCCTGCGAGATGGACGGAAGCGACGTCGTATGGCGAGCCGTGGTCCGTCCCGCCCCGGACACCATGACCGAGATCGACATCAAGGTTGCGGCGGTGACGACCCTGTGAGCCGCCGAGCACTCCCGTACCGGATCCCCTCCGAGAGCGTCGTCCACACCGACCCCTGGGTTCTGGTCACCGACGACGGCCAGGTTCCCATACCCGAGGCGCTGCTCGACTGGGACTACCAGATGGACCTTCGGCTACGCCGGACTGTCCGGATCGACCAAGGCCAGGCACGTACCCAGGCCGGGCTGCCACCGAGCGCCGCGCTCATGGTCGCCGCCGTTTGGACAGCCACCGGCTCCAACCTCAGCGGGCCGGCCCAGCACGTCCGCTTGACGGGCAGCGGCCAGGCCACGATCTCGCTCGACGTCCTGCTCCGAGGGGCGGACCTAGGCGGTCTGCTTCTACTGGACACGGCTCTCGTTCTCGCAGAACGTCGAGGCGACGGGCGGCCCTCATCTCCGCGCCGGGCCGGATCGGTCTTGTGGAGCGACCGCGCGTCGTTGCGCCTTCAGGGCGATGCACCGCAATTTCCCATGGCAGTGATCGACTTCGCGCGGACCTCCTTCCCTGACCGCGCGGCCTGGCACCTTCAGATCAGCGGCAACCTGGAGAGCGCCACCATGGGCTCACTCCTTTTGCTCGTCAACGAGCGGAATACGGTAGTCGCCACTGCCTTCGAGAACGCCGGCAAGCCGCGCGACGTCGACAGGATCGTGCTGTCCGCGGTGTATGCGGACACGGCGCGGACCATGATCGAATACGCGCTGTCCCATGAGGAGTTCGTCGAGAGCGCCGACTTCCCCGACGACTCACTCGGGGCAACTTTGACGGTCCTGTTCAACCAACTCTTCCCCGGGCGTGCGATCAACGACATGCGGCTACGCCGGCAACAGTCGCCCAGCCTGTTCGCCTCGGAAATCCAGGAAGCCGTCAAGATCTTCGAGGTGTCGAAATGAGCTTCCTCTACCCCCGGCTGCTCTCCGGTCAGGCTCGCCCGCTCTTCGAGGAGTATCGCCACCTCTCGCCTGCCGAACTCGCGGAGCGTGTGGCCATCACCCACTCCTCCGCCGTGTACGTCGCGACCGGCGGCGACCGGATCTCCGAAACCCGACTCAAGCGACTGCGCGGCCTGGTGGTAGACCTCGCCACAGAGGCCGGATTCCCGAACCGATCCAGTCGCACGTCGAACGCCGAGTTCGATATCCGACTGGCGGCGTTGCTGCACTCCGAGATGGGCCTGGTCCCTGCGGAGGCCGCTTCGCGGGACGTATGGGCTTTCCTGGCCCTGGTCCTGCTACCGGACGTCGCTTATTGGCGCTACCCAGACCCGCCCAGAGACCGCATCCTCGGCAGCGACCTTACCCGGCACGTCTTCGGTCGCCTGTGGTGGAGGGCCCAGCTCGTCCACTCCTCCGATGACCCCGATCCCTATGGCGCGCTCAGGATTCTCGGAGAGGCCGCTTTCGACCAGATCTATGCCCGCCGGGCTGCGCTCGGTGGAAGCCCGTACACGGTCAAGGCCATCCTGCGGGTCTGGAACGGTCTCGACCTGCGCGGCCTGAGTGAGCGCGACGCCTTGCGCGACTTCCTTAAGAGGCTGCTCCGGCTTGCCCCTTTCGTCCTGTTCGACGGCATCGAGGAGCAAGCTCTCGATGAGGAGCTCCAGGCCGTGGCACAGGAGTCGGTGACGGCGCTTTTGCAGGCGGTTTCCGCGGAGAAGGTCGAGCCGGAGCCCAAGCCGAGCGCGGTGTCGGGTTTGATCCCTGCACCGGCCCCACCACCGGCACAGTTCACGCCCCCGGCGACGGACGAAGCCCGACACGCAAGGCGACGCTTCACCTTCCTGGAAATTTGCGCCGGAGCCGGTGCCCAAGCACTCGGACTCGAGCGGGCGGGGTTCGACCCCGTCATGCTGCTCGACCACAACCGCAAGGCCTGCGCCACCATCAGCCTCAACCGCCCGCACTGGGACGTACGCTGCGAAGACATCGTCGAATTCGACCCGCTGGAGTACCCGAATCTGCTCAACGTGGACTTGATCAGCGGGGGCCTACCGCGGATCAAGTCGGCAGCCGCAGTCCGGCGGGCCGACGACACCGAGGCGCGCAAGGTGCTCGCCGCAGCCCTTCGGTTGTTGACCCTCGTCCGGCCGAAGGCACTCCTGCTGGAGAACCTCCCGGACCTCTTCGACAGCCCCGATTTCGCCGCCGACCGATCCTCGATCGAATCGGAGCTGACACAGGCCGGATACCACCCCAGCTGGACGGTCCTTAACGCTGCCGACTTCGGCGTCCCCCAGAACCGGCGAAGCGCGTTTCTCGTGGCTCTGCTCGAGCCTTATAACTCGGCCTTCTCCTGGCCGGAGCCGACCGGCAAGCCCACGCCCACGGTCGGCGAGGTGCTCCGCACTTCCATGGCCGCCAACGGCTGGCCCGGTGCCGAGCTGTGGTGCACGCGCGCCGATCAAGCGGCACCCGCGCTCGTGGGTGGGTCGGAGAACCGAGGTGGGGCGGACCTCGGCCCCACCGGCAGCAAGCGCGCCTGGGCCAACCTCGGCGTCGACGGCAACAGCCTCGCCAATGATCCCCCGGATGCCGGGTTCCCGATCGACGGGAATCCCAAGATCACGGTGCGGCAGGCGGCGATGATCCAGGCAATCCCCGACGACTGGCAACTGGCCGGCGGCAAGACCGCCGAGTACCGCCAGGTCGGCCATGCTCTGCCGCCACCGCTAGCCGAGGCCATCGGCCGCGCGCTCGCCCGCTCCCTCAGCACAGGCGAGGCGGTCCTGGGGCACCTCACGCCGGTCCCCACCCGGTCCAGCGACAGTCTCGCCGGCTAGCATAGGGGCCGACCCGAGTCCGCGACGTGGGAGAGCGGAGGGAAACCGAAGCTCTCCTCTCCCTGAGCCCCGCAAGGAAACCGCGTGTCCACGCCCTTCAAGATCATCGACCTGTTCGCCGGCCCGGGAGGACTGGATATGGCGGCGAAGGCGTTGGGAATCCCGGTTGTCACGGGCATCGAATGGGATGAGGATGCCTGTGCTACACGCCAAGCAGCCGGTCTGCCAACGGAGCCTGTCGACGTACGCAAGTACAAGCCGGCCCGGTTCCAGGACGCCAACGTGCTCGTCGGCGGGCCGCCGTGCCAGACCTTCACAGTCGCCGGTAACGGCGAGGGCAGGGCGGCGCTAGACCAGGTTTTCGAGTTCGCGAAGCGCTACGCTGCGGTGCAGCCGGGTCGGCACGACGAGGAGTTCGAGGCGATTCGGCGTGATCTCAAGCAACTCAGCGACGAGCGCACCGGGCTGGTCCTGGAACCGCTGCGATGGGCGCTTGAAGCTCTCATCGACGGAAGGCCCTATCAAGCGATCGTCCTCGAGCAGGTTCCGGCGGTACTCCCGGTCTGGGAGGCGTTCGGGGAAATTCTGAAGAGCAAGGGCTACGCGGTGGCCAAACCGGGCATTCTCCACACCGAGGAATTCGGGGTGCCTCAAACCCGTCGGCGTGCCATTCTGATCGCCCGTTGGGCGGGCGACGGCGCTCAGCTAAAGGGGGACCCGGAGCTTCCTCCCCCTTCGCATCGCCGCTACCGCAAGGGGGTTGAGCGACACGCTGGGGACTCGTGCCGTCTTCCCTGGGTGACAATGCAGGAGGCCCTCGGACGCGGTGACAGCTTCGAGGTGGTGTCCAACTATGGCACCGGCGGCGACCCCAAAGCGAGAGGCCGACGCCGGTACAACGAGCCGTCGGCGACTGTGACCGGCAAAGCTTCGCGCAACAAACTGGTGTGGGGCGAGCGGCCTCTCGGAACGTTCTGCCTGACGGAGTTGGGTGTGCTCCAGACCTTCCCCCGTGACTACCCTTGGCGACGGCACAATGGCGATGACGTCCAATCTCCAGGCGCCCGGAGCGTCATCGGCCAGCAGATCGGCAACGCCGTACCTCCGCGGCTTGGTATGCACGTCCTTGCCGCAGCGCTCAACATCTGCCGCGAAGAGCTAGAAGCCGCTGTCAAGCTCCACTACGACTACTGAGTCCGCGGGTATCGGCGACAGGCGAAACGAGGAGCACGGGGGGCGGATCAAAAGCGGGTCACTGCGTGATCTCTCGATCATCCTGATTTCACGGGTACTGGAGTCAGGAGCCGTTGTCTTGCCGATCATGCCGGTCATCGGTTCGAATGCCGACAGCAGCTCGGTCGGGTGATTTCCGGCTGGTACGCGCATGAAGGCAGGGCCTCCTGATCGGCTCGGGGTTGTCGACGTCCGAAGCCCAGGAGGCCGCGGTATCCCCTGAGCGGCTTGCAGGGGATACCGGGCCCGTCGTCTACACGATCGCCCCGCGTCGGACCTCGTCCAGGACGGTGTCGAGGAAGCCGGGCACGTTTCCTCCGCCGAGGACGAGTTGGCGGTCCAAGAGGCGGTTCGCGGTCTCGCAGGAGGTCTCGCTGACGAGGGCGCAGCCGTGGCAGGCCGACAGGTTGAGGGAGGAGGAGCCCTGGTGGTCGCTTTCGATACAGACTGGGTCGTTGGAGCAGACGTCGGCGTCGTTGAGGGCGGCGAGTAGCAGCGGGATGAGTTTGTCCGGTGCGCCGAGTCGGACGAGTCCGCCGAGGGTGCCCTGGGCGTCGCCAGCGGCGGTGTAGATGAGGATGCCGGCGGTGTGGTCGGGTCGGTCGGAGTTGGCGTAGATGCGTTCCTGGAGGGCAGCCGATGCGTAGCCGCTGGCGAAGGCGAGGCGGCGGATGAGCAGGTGGGCGATCGTGTGCAGGGCGATGAAGCGGGGCTCGGGTGCGTCGAGTCGGTGGGCCCACTGGCTTGCCTTGCGCCGTTGCACCAGGATGTCGGCCCGGCTGCGGACCTCTGGCAGGTTCTCCCATTCGGAGATCCGGTTCTCGTCGAACCGGAGGAAGATCCCTTCGCCGAACAGCTCGACGGCCGGGTGGATCGGCAGTCGCTTTCGGTCGGTTCCCAGGTGGGCGGGGATGAGGTCGGCCTCGGCGTCGTGACGCCGGAAGCCGCGTAGGGCTCTCACTTCACGGACGCGCCGGACCTGGCCCACGCCGACGAGTCGGTCGGTTAGCGCCGAGGGCCATGTGGTATGGGCGGGCATCTTCCAACCGTCGACGACGAAGTCGCCGACGCCGTGGTCCCTGCCGCCGTCGAGCTTCTTGAGGAACGCGGCCCACTCGCCGTCCTTCAGGTCGAGGAGCGGGGTGTCCGCGGGGTCGTCGCCGGCGGTTGCGATGGCGAGGACGTCCTCGGGCGTGACCCCGAGGTCGTCCGCGATCATTTCGGCGAGCATTTCCGCCTTGGGGCCGCCGTTGTCGTCGACGACCCTGGCGAACAGTTCGTGGCCGCGGATGCGGTCGGCGTTCTGCTCGGACTGTGGGCGTTCTTCTGGGATGTCGAGTGCGGAGAGGCGGTCGGCGATGTAGTTGCCGGTGGCGCCGCGTTGGACGGCGACGAGCCGGTGGTCGCAGGCGTGGTCGGGTTTCGGTTCCTCCCACGGTTGCGTGGCGGTGCAGCGGATGTTGTCGCGGTGGAGCGACTCCTTGCCGACGAGGTCGGAGAGGGGGCGGGAGCGCTTGCAGCCGTTGCATTGGACGCGGAGGGAGGACAGGCCCTCGCCGTGTTGCGAGGAGCGGACGAATTTCAGTTCCTTGTACGCGCGGCAGAAGCGAACGGTCTCTGTGACGCCCGCGTCGTGGCCGCGGTGCGCCCAGGTGAACCAGGGGATGTCCTGGATGTGGCTGCCCTTCTGGCAGACGGCGACGTAGCGCATCGGCACGAGCGCCCCGCCGCACTTGCACTTGTTGTTCCAGCGGCCCTTGTAGGTGCCGGTGATCTTCGAGAGGGTCGTGCACTGCTCGCAGAACCGCCAGGCGGGGAAGCGCCAGTAGAGCAGGTGCGCGGTGTCCTTGGCCGCCCGTCCCGAATGGGAGGGAGGCTGCCGTAGGACGCCGCCGGGGCCCAGTCGTGCGAGGAGTCGGTCGCAGCTGATCTCGGGAGCGGACTTGCGGTCCCACCACGAGGTGTCGGGCGCGATCAGCGACTCGCCGAGGACGTCGACGACGGCCCCCACGCCGAAGGGTGTGATCGTCTCCGAGAGGCGCAGATCATGCAGGATTCGTTCCACGGCCAGCTCCTTCCAAGGGCTCGCGTACCTGGACGGCGACGTTCGGTTCGACGGACCGCATCGAGTCGCCGACGAGCCATCCCTCCCTGCGCTGGCCGAACCGCTTCAGCAGCGCCTGGTCCTCCGCCTTCCGGTAGTCGTACAGCAGGGGGGTTGCGTCCTCGCGGGCGCGTTTTGCGCGGCGATCCCAGTCGCGTAGGAGCAGCCACACCTGCTCTTCGGTGTCCTCGGCCTCGATGTGCTCGGCGCGGCTCACGAGGTCGACGAAGGTCGCGACGATTCTCTCGATCGCGCCGCGCATCCGGTCGTCGTCCAGGTCGAGGCCGGCCGCGGCGTCGTTGGCAGCGAGGGTCGACAAGGAGTGGCGCAGCAGCGCCACGAGGGCGCCCGCGAGCGACCGGTCGCGGGAGGCCATTGACCACGGTGTGACGCTGGTCGGTTCGACACTGCGGTAGAGCGCCTCGTGGTAGCCGCGGAAGGTCTCGAAGTGCGAGCGGTCGCGGGCCCGGTTCGATCGGAACAGCGTCGTGACGATGCCGTTGTTCGCGCCGCGGCCGACCCGGCTGGTGGCCTGGATGTACTCGGAGGTCGTCTTCGGCTGGCCGACCATCAGCATCAGGGCGAGGCGGGGGATGTCGATGCCGACCGACAGCATGTTGGAGGAGAGGACGACGTCGACGGCGTCGTCGGTCTGGTCGGCGCTTCGGGCGAGTTCGCGTAGGTGATTGGGGAGTTCCTCGGGGCCGCGGCGGCTGGTGAGTTCCAGGACGCGGTCGGCCCGGACGCTGCGCAGCGGCAGCTCCAGTCGCTGGGCGCGGGGTTCCAGGCGGCCCTTGACGTCGTCGACCATGAGTGTTCCGGTGCGGCCGAGTTCGCGGAGGCTGTTGTGGTACATCACGGTCGTCCAGTAGGAGTCGCGTGTCGCGCCCGAGTCGGGGTGTTTGGCGAGCACCTCGGGGATCTCGATGAGGGGCGCGACCGCGGAGATGACCGCGGACACCTGTGAGAGGGACTGCGGCATCAGTCCGACGTACAGGCGGCCTTCGCCGTTTTCGACGGGGCGGGAGAAGAAGGTGCGGTCGCCGTCGAGGCCTGCCGGCGGGTACAGGGCGACGGCTCGGCCGTACAGTCCTTGGACCTGTTCCGAGGAGGCGCGGATCGTGGCGGTCGAGGCGATGATCTTGGGTGATGTTCCGCCTCTGCGTAGGAGCAGTTGGATGACGGCGTCGAAGACGGCGACGGTCGTGCCGAGGGGGCCCGACAGCAGGTGCAGCTCGTCCTGGACGATCATCGAGGGCTGTCGGTAGGCCGTGCCAAGGCCGAGGAGGCTGCCCGCCTTGGTGTTGAACTGGAGGCGGGCGAACTTGTCGACGGTCGCGAGGAGGATCGTCGGCGGCTCCTCGTAGAGGACCTCGTCGACCACGGCGACGGGGAGCTCGTCGCGGAACGGGCAGTCGCCGTCGGTGCAGTGGACGACGACGTCGTGGCCGAGGGGACGGAAGCCGTACCGGCCCCGGTCGTGGGAGGCGGCGTCGGGTACGAGCGCTGCGCCGCACCAGGGACAGCCCTCGATCTGGAACGCGTTCGCCTCCTTGGGCCTCGCGGCCTTGTGCAGGCGCTCGAGGGCCTTCTTAGCGTCCGCCCTCGTCCCCGGGGTGACCTCGTTGCCGACCCACAGGCCGATGGAGAAAGGGGCCATGCCCTTCGCCCGCCGGTCGTCGTTCCGCAGGATCTCCATCGCGCACACGAGCGAGGCGGCGCGTTGGAACTGCTGCGACGTCAGAAGGCGGAGCGTGTAGCGGGTGATCACCGCGGTGCCGGCGCCTTCCGCGCCGTGGACGAGTCGACGGCGGAAGATCTCGACGGCCGCCAGGCCGAGGTAGGCCTCCGTCTTGCCGCCACCGGTGGGGAACCAGATCAGGTCGACGAGTTCCCGGTCGTCGTGCTTCTCGTCGACCGTGGACGCCAACGCCACCAGGAGGAAACCGAGCTGGAAGGGGCGCCAGCGGGGCTCCTTCACGTTCTCCGGGGCCTGGCCGTGCCTGATCGAGCTCTGGCGCATCTGCAGTCGCATCGCGGTCATGCCCAGCGCGAACGCGGTTCGCAGCTTCTCCTGCTCAGGGTCGCGCAGCAGGTCGACGCCGGCCTCCATGCGTTCGACGGCCGTGCGCGCCCGCCTGGTGATCGATCGGGCGACCGGCGTGTCGGTCCCGAAGTCCTCGGCGCGGTCCTCCTGTTCCGCGACCCAGGCGGAGAACGCCTCGACGAACGCGTCGAGCATCGGCACGACCTCGTCTGGCCGCGTGTCGATCCGCGACAGGTTGTCGAGCAGAAGCGCCTTTGCCGGTTCGGACGCGTCGTCGAACCCGACGGTCTCGACGGCGGGGACGACGTACGACGGCACGGGGTCGAGGAGGACGCGCGTGCACGCGCCGTCCTCGACCTCCCAGTCGGCCGCCATGCCGTGGCCCACCGCGTAGACCTTCTTGTCCCGGTAGCGAAGTCGCAGCTCTGCGGACTCGTCGTCCAGGTCGAAGGACCTCGAGGCGTCGTACTCCAGGATCCGGCCGCCGGGGGCCGGCGTCACGCCGAGCGCGACCTGGAAGAGCATGCGGGCGATGTCCTGCCGGTCGACTCCCGTCGACTCGGATCGCACGCGCGCGTGAACCGTCACGAGATGGGCGTCGCCATAAGGGCGCCACCTGGATCCGATCTCGAGCGCGACGTCGCCGGCTTCGAGCGAATGCGGGGGGAGCTTCCGGGCGAGTTCCAGGCCCTTGAAGCCGAACGGGCGACGCCGCCAGCGCGGGGGCCCGTCGTCGGTGATCGGCTCGTAGGTGCCTCCCGAGAGGTCGCAGAGGACGGTGTCCTGGTCCGTGACGAAGGAGATCGCGACGGACGAGGGACGCCAATCCTCGGCGAGGGGCACGGCCGCGCCGCCCTCTTCGACGTCCCCCGGTATCACGTCCGCCTCGACGTCGTCGTCGATTCCGGTCGCGAGTTCCTGCCCGGCGTCCGGAAGGACGGGTGTGGGCGGAGGGAACAGCATGCCGACGGCGTACTGACGGTCCGGCAGGTTGAGCAGCACCTCTTCGTCCCCGCCGTCCGGTCCGACGTAGGCCGCTCGAAGATGCTTCAGGGCGCGCTTCTGCGCCTTGGTCATGCTCATTCCGTCACCAACCGCTGTCGTACGAGTTGCTGAAGACGTCGCTTGTCGTCCTTGGACGCGACGATGTGCAACGAGACGCGGGCACGGGTCACGGCGACGTAGAACGCCGCCGTCCCGGCCTCGTCGAACACCGTCGGAAGGTCGCAGACGACGACGTGCTCCGCCTCCAGGCCCTTTGCGTACCGCGGGCTCGTCACGACGACCCCGTCCGCAGTCTCGACGGGGGCGGCGTCCGACGTCGCGCTGACGATCCAGACGTCCTCCCCGCGCACCCCGTCGGCTATCAACCGCCTGGCCACGGACTCGCCCTGCTCGACGCCGGCGGCCCCGTCGAGCATGTGCCACTGGACCCTCTCCCCGTGGACGATGCCCGGGTCCCCGACGTCCGCGCCGAGGTACTCCTGCACCATGTGCACCATCGCCCGGGTGTTGCGGACGTTGAGGCTCAGGTCCACCGAGAGCGCCTCGGGCTCGACGAGGTCGAAGACGTCCCGGTCGAAGCCTCCGTCGACGTGCGCCTGGTTGTTCATGTCGAGGAACATGCGCCACCGGCCCGCGGCCCGCCCGCCCGCGACGACCGAGTCGAGCGTGTCCATCGCCTCGGCGGCCATCAGGTCCTGCGCCTCGTCGACGAACACGGCGTCGTAGACCCTGTCGGGCCCGAGCCGGTCGAACGGGACTACGTCGATGTCGCGGTCGACCACGTGGGGGGCGAAGAAGCGCAGCAGCTCGGGGGAGTGGAACGTGATCAGGACGGACCGTCCCTGGCTCTCCTCCTGCTTGGCCGCCTCGACCAGGACGAGCGACTTGCCCGTGCCCGCGCCGCCGAACACCATGACGCGGGGGTTGCGCGCCAACGAGGCGAGGACCCTGGACTGGCCCGCCGTGGCGCGGTTCTGCTCCTCGATGACCGCTCCGCGCTGGGCGTCGATCACGGGCATGCGCGTGAACTCTCCGAACAGGCGTGCCCGCAGCTCTTCCGTCCGGGCGAGCCTCCGGCCGGACGGAGGCGTCGCCGCGCCCTTCGCCACGGCATCGAGGGCGGCGGTCAGCCCGGTGACGCTCATGTCGTCCTTCGCCAGCCAGTGGGTCGGCTGCCAGTCGAGCGCGTGCGGGGGAGTCTCGGTGTCGGGA
Organism: Kitasatospora sp. NPDC001159; assembly: GCF_053598235.1. Taxonomy (NCBI): domain Bacteria; kingdom Bacillati; phylum Actinomycetota; class Actinomycetes; order Kitasatosporales; family Streptomycetaceae; genus Kitasatospora; species Kitasatospora sp. NPDC001159. The sequence continues at coordinate 42,671 of NZ_JBSFJV010000022.1, read as the reverse complement.
GTGACGACGAGGGCCTCGTGCGCGAACCAGCCCACCCCCTCCTCGTGGAGGATGTCCCTCAGCGAGTACATAGCGGACCGGGCCTGATCCATCGGCGACTCGGACAACGGATGCCAGTCGTCGCGCCGGTCGATGCTGTACCAGGTTCCGTTGTGCTTGCTGACCCCTCCCCCCTTCACCTCGACGACGATCACGACCTTCTTCCACAGGATGACGAAATCCGCTTCCGCCTGGCGCTTGTAGGCGTGCGAGCGCAGCTTCACCGAGTAGAAGGCGACGGCGTCGGGATCGCCCTCCACCTCCCACAGCAGGCGGGCGACCCTGCGCTCGGCGGCGCTGCCAGCGTTGCGCTCGATGTCCTTCAAATCGGGAACGATGATCACGCGCGGTGCTCCTGCCACAGGTCCTCGTACTCGCGGTACCCGAGCATTTCGGTCACGTCTCCGAAGTTGTCGGCCATGTCCACGATCAGGCACTCCTCCTTTCCACCGTTGGCGAGGCCGCGCAAGCCGCGGCCGGCCATCTGGATGTACGCGTTCGGGCTGAAGGTCGGGCGAGCGATGTAGAGCGCGCGCACGCCGGGCGCGTCGAAGCCCTGGATCAGCAGATCGCAGTTGGCCAGGACGCGGATCTTGTTGTCCTTGAACCTCTCGATGATGTCGCGGCGCTCCTGCCGGCCGGTCTGTCCGCTCACCGCGGCCGCCTCGACCTCGCGGTACCGCAGCGTGGCGGCGAGCACCTGGGCGGAGAGGACGCTCGGAGTGAACACGAGCACCGGCCAGGTCTCGTCGAGGCCCATGATGTGCTCGACGAGGGTCTTCATGCGGGCGTGACTTTGACCGATGCGGTCCATGACGGTCGGACTCAGCCTGCGCTGGCTCGTGGCCTCCGCGCGTTCGTTCGGCCGGAGCTCGACGTTGATACCGGGCAGCACCTTGTGCCGGACCCGTGCCAGCACTCCGCGTTCCACGAGCCGCTCGTAGGCGTTCTCCTCGAAGGCCTTGATCTTGTGCTTGCCGAAGCGGCTCGCGAGCGCGGCGGTGGCAGTCTCGGACCTGCCCTTGAAGGGCGTCGCGGAGAGGCCGACCAGAGGGCGTTCCCACCCGCGGCCGGCCACACCCAGCCACGTCAGGATCTCCGTGTACCGTTCGGAGTCGCCTGCGCGGTGCCCCTCGTCGACGATGACCGCCGAGGCCCTGCTCAGCCACTCGTATTCGGGCTTGTCGACGACCTTGGAGAGTTTGGCGTCCGTCGCCACGATCACGCTGAACTCGGTGTCCGGCCTGTGGACGGTGTTGCTCTCCCACAGACGCCCGATCGTCAGAGGCCGCTCGTCCCCGAGCCCCCGCCACACCGTGCTCCAGGTCTGTACGGCCTGTTCGCACAGCTCCAGCGACTGCGCGATCCACAGGACGGGGCCGCGCAGGCGTCCCTCGACGAAGAGCCTGAGCACGGTCTCCGACGCGACGCGCGTCTTCCCCGCTCCGGTCGGGAGTTCCACCATCGCCTTTCGATGACGACCGTCCTCGTCGCGCTGCGTGAGCACGTCTCCGAGCTGCCGACGGATGTCCTCCTGGAAGTCGTGCAGGGGACTGAGCCTCACCGCGCCGGGGACGACGAACTCGTCGGGCTGGTGCTCGGTACGACGGCCCGCGTATTCGGCCGGGAACCCCATCCTCCGTAGCCACGACACGGTCGCCGCGCCGCCCGCCCAGGTCGACGGAACGTCGGGGAAGCCCTGCTGCCGGAACAGGTCGGCGAGCAGTTTGACGGAGTCCGAGCCGTAGACCTTGAGGTAGAGGTCGGCGACGGAGGTCTCGCGGTTCACCAGCCCCTGCGCCGCGAGCGCCTGCCACAGTCTCTTGGGTAGGGCGTCGCGCAGGTCGTCCGAGCCGAAGTAGACGCCGAGCCGGTCCGCGTCGGTCGAGGCCGCCTTGGCCTCTTGCCGAAGCCGTTCGAGCTGATGGTCGAGGCCCGTCTTCAGTACCCCGTCGAGATCGTTGTTCGAGAGGCCCAGGTCGAAGGCCCTGTTGACGATCCGGAGGAGCTGGCGCTCGTCGGTGTCGCCGCACGCCACCAGGTCGAGCCCGTCGAGGTGCCAGTCGAGGGACTGGTCCTCGACACCGTCCTCCGTGGTCACGCGCTTGACCACCTGGACCGCCCGGGCGACCGTCGCGTTGACCAGCCTGTCGGCGACGAGCGAGTTGCGAAGTCCGGTGAAGACGTCGAGCACCTTCTCGCTCTCCTGGACCCCCTCGACGATCACCGAGAACGCGAAACTGTCCTCGAACCGGCGGCAACCCGCCAGCGCGACGAGTCCGTCGGCCTGCTCCTCTGTCACCCTCAGACAGGGGCGCTGGCGCGTCGACAGGTAGTTCTCCTGCTCGTCCGTCGTGGCGAGGTACACCGATGACGGGGAACGAGGCTCTACCATGCGCCCCACCCTGGCCGGGATGGCCGGGGGCTGGGCGTCCGGGTGAGCGATGCGGCACGCCGTCAAGATGAAGTCGACGAGTACGACGTCCGGGACGCGCGGGTTGAACACCGGTGCTTCGAGTGCCTCCCTGAGAACGCGAGCGGGCACCGCGTCGAGCTCGTCCGGAAGTTCCAGGACGTCGGCCACCTGCCGCGGCCCCTTGAACAGTGGGAGAAGGTGCTCGTACCGTACGAGAGACGGTGCGACCACGTCCGTCGGCGCGTGGAACGACCCCTTGTTCGACCGCAGCAGGCCGGCACGGTCCACCGCCCAGAGAGCTGGCGACCGGACGGCGTGTGTCCTGCCCGTGTCGAGGTCCTCGCAGGACCAGTCGGACGCGCCGGCCTGGAGCAACTCGACGGTCCAACTCTCGCGCAGTTGCTTGGATGCGCCGGCGTCACGGAGGAGGAACAGCGCGGAGAACGGGCCCGGGCCCTCCGCGGGATAGAACTCGACGTTCTCGATCGGCCGTTCGCCTGGGCCCTGCTTCGCGTTGAGTGTTGCGAGGGCCCACTCCCGGTACTGCCCGACGCAGGGCTCGTCCTCGAGGGCGTAGCCCCTCGCGGGCCGGCGAACGACCCCCAGTCCGTGGGCGACCGCCGGCATGCAGCGTCCGTGGTCCAGCGTCCTCTTCGCGTGCTCGTCGCCCAAGGACTCCTCAAGGTCGAACACCTGGTGGGGCCACGCCCACCCGCCGTCGCGCGTGGGGACCTTGACCGTTGCCGAATGCTCGGCCAACGTCTTCACCGCGGCGGGAACGGGTACCCCGAGAACGGCGTCCCACAGCTTGGAGAGATCCTCGTCGCCCGACGCGTGCGAGAGCGCGGCAAGGCGCGCGTTGAGGATCGCGAGCGGGTCCAGATCCCGGAAGCCGGCCTTCCTGAGCCCCTCCTCCACCCCGGGCTGCGCCAGGAACCCCGGGGAGACGAAGACCGCCCCCTCGATCTCGACACCCTCCTCCTGGTGCAGGAAGACGGTGCTCCTGTCCTCGAGTGCGCGCATGCCGTCGGTGGTGGGGATCACCCGGGCCCGATCGACGTCCGGCAGACCCCTGTGCCCGAGCACGAACTTGAACGCGTTCGCCGCGGACACCTCGTCCGTCCCCTCGGCCCACTCCCGCAGCCATGAGAGAAGGCCCAACTGCGGCAACGCCGCCAGGGCGCGTTTCATGTCCCTGTCGTCGTGGTCCAGGTGGCTTCGGGACACCGACGCCGCGAAGAGTTGCCGAAGACGCGTGAATCGTTGCGGGGACGTGTAACAGCGCCAGTGCGGAACCTCGTCCCCAGTGTTCGGGGACTGGATCCACGCCTGATGGACGGTCTGATCGACCTCGACCGCGAAGTCCAGCGGCTTGAGCGCGGAGGCGCTGCGCAGCGTGCCCGTGGCGTCGGGAACGAGTTCGTGCGACGCCGAGATCACCGGCACGTGAGAGCACAGCAGTCTGTCGCCGAAGGAGAGTTGCTCCCTTCCTCGCGCGGGCATGTAGTCGAGGTGGGCCGCCGGGTCGCCGGGCGTCGCCACGCGCGACAGCATGCCGACGAACATCTCCGACAGTGTCTGGAGGATCTCCCGGTTGTAGTCGTTGCCCAGCAGCGTGGTGCGGTCGTCGTTGACGCTCCACGGGGCGTTGAAGAGTGCGGACGCCGAGGTCTGGTCCTGGAGCGGGAAGTAGGACCAGAACTGCCCGACGCGCTGCCGCGCATGGCGTTTCGGAATCGCGACGGTAACCTTGACCTGGGCGCGCGAGACGGCCTCTCCGACCTGACGTCGAGCGTCCGGGGATGGTGAGTGCATCCGGTTCTCGACGATCCACTCGTCGCCGTCGCCGTTCGGGTTCTCGATCCTGAAGACGCCGCCGCCGAGATCACGGGAGGTGTGGATCGTCTCGAACGCGCTGGCGCCGAGCACCCTGAGCCTGACCTCCCGCACGGCGTCGGCGAAGAGGAGGAACTCCGAGGAGAACCCCTCGATCTCCTGGCGGATCCGGTCGAGGCCGGACGCGTTCGAAAGCTTCACGACGGTGGACGCCCAGGACGCGAGCCCCGCGAGCACGGGGTCCCCGGCGAACGCCGTGTCAGGGTCGAGGACGGTAGCGGTGCGAAGGACCGGATACCGCTTCACGGCGGGCGTGATTCTGGCGAACTCGGCGCGGGCCGCAGGCGAGTTGAACTCGAACGACACCGAGCGGCTGAACACCTGCGGGGCGTCCGAGACGGCGAGGACGGACTTGAATCCGAGCCCGAAGCGCCCGATCTCGTCGCCCCGCTTGCCGCTGAGGTGCGCGTGTGTGATCGCGGTCAGGCCGTTCTTCGAGAACGGCCGACCCGCGTTGGCGCAGTAGAGGGTCCGGCTCTCCGGATCGAGGACTATCTCGACGCGACCGGCGAACTCCTCCCGGTCCTCACCCGCCCCCGACATGGCGTCGGCGGCGTTCTGTACGAGTTCGAGGAGCGTGCGATTGGCGTACCCCCCGACCCGTATTGACTCCTCGTGGTTCGCATGTTCGGAGACGAGGTGCGGATCCTCCTGGTAGGAGGCGACTGCCCTCCTGAACTGGTCCTCTACCTCCTGAACAAGACACGCGTCCGGCGTCCACGACTGCCGCGTCGTCACAGGTGAGCACTCCTCGCGTCTGAGCAATCCGCGCTGCGGCCAGTCGCACATCTGCTCGGAGGAGCCTGAACTTTCCTGGAATCACGCAACGTCGGGCGTGAATTCACCCCCTGAGCAGGACCTCGAAACGCACCCGCCCGACGGGCAGGCATGCTCGCGCCGACCCGCCCCACGATGAGGCCGGCGGCCGTGGCCCGGCTGTACCCCAATCTTGCAGCTTCAACCCCGCGTTGTCACCGCCTGCCTGCAAACCGTGCACAGCCTGCACATATCGGGCCACACAAGACTCTAGTCGATGCGTCAGGTTCGCAGGGCCAGCCCCACGGGCAGGGGCCGACAAACGATCGCCTACGTCACGGTTGCCGCTCCGTCCTGTGAGAAGACGGGGTTCGACAAGACCTGTAGCTCCCCGGAAGCCCGCGAGAGCAAGAACCCGGGGCCCGCTGGCGTCTCGCCGTCCCGCTGGACCCGCTCAACCAGCGCCCCTCACGGCCTCGGTGACGGCGGCGCACACGGACTCGTCGTCGACGAAGGCACGCCATCTGGCAGAGCCGGTGAAAGATGACATTCACTCATGTGGCACGCCGCCCGCCCCGGAGGTGGCATGGCTCATCCCGCAGGGAGGGGCACTGCCCGCAGGAGTGCCTCGTGCGGATGAACCTCGATGGTGGCCGCGCGGAATGCGATGCGGGTCTGCTTGCCTGGTGGGGTACCGCGTCCGACCGGAGGAGGACCTTACTTGAAGCGGGACCGCGCTACCGAGTTGGTCCAGGCGATGCTGACACGGCTTGACTGCGGAGAGCGTCCACTGGACCTGGTCGAGGAAGTCTATCTTTTTGGGTCCTATGTCCGCGGTGCTCTGGACCCCCACGATGTCGATGTGGCCGTCCAGCACGCGGTGGACGAGGCGTTCGCGCGTCACCAGGTCAGTGCGATGCTCGCCGGACGGGATCCGTACGCGTCAATGAAGAAGGCGCTGGTGGGGAGCACCCGAGGCTTGTCATTGCAGTTCCAGCAGCGCGACGATCTTGTCGCGGACGGCATTGAGCTGACCCTGCTCTGGCGGCGAGGAGACACACTCGCGGAGGCCGAGCGACGCCTCGCCGCCATGAAGCCGGATCCGAAGGCTGGCTCGGCGCCGCGCGACCACATGCTGCCGGTCTTCGAAGGCCTGGAGCGCTGGCTGCCCCGCCCGCGCGGATCGATCTCTTCGGCTTGCACGCTGCCGGAGCCATCGAGATCACTGCCCTCACTCTGGACGACGCCCTACCCGCCAGCCGAGCCGCTGTGCGGTGGCTCGAGCAGCGGTGGAGCGACGATAGCCCCTTGCGCCGCGCCGCCTCGGCATCGCTGGCCTACTTGGAGACTGTCCGCGGCCTCGCCATCAACGAAATTGAACTGCATGGCCAGTCCGCAGGGCGAAACTCTGCGGAGGTGCGCTGTTTCGTAGATCTGGGTTGGCGATACTTCGACATCCTGCGAGACCGGATCGCTGATGGCCAGGAATGGTTGGAAGTAATCCGGCCGACGCGCACTCGGCCTCTCCACGCCCTGTGGATCACATCGAAGCGGTCTCATTCTATTGCCGATACGTCTGGGTAAATTATCGGCAGACCGGCAATGCATTGCCGAATGGTGGCATGTGCGGATAATTTGGCCGGAGTCGGATGTTGGCCGCGCCAGGACGGGGAGCGGAAGAGGCACTCCGGGGACGCTGATCAGCGCTACCATAGGGGTGTGAGGCAAATCACTCTCGAACTCCCCCTCGATCGCCGCCTCTCACGCGCCTCTCACGGACTGGGTGTCATGAGGTGTCATCAGGCGTCATGTGTGGCGGACGAGGTGGGCCCTGACCTGCGGGATTCGGACTGATGAACACTAGTCGGACGCCCTTTCGACCGCTGGGGGTCAAGGGGTCGCAGGTTCAAATCCTGTCGTCCCGACGTGAGTCGGAAAGGCCGTTGGCCGGGAGAAATCCCAGGTCAGCGGCCTTTTGCGTGACGCCCCGTCAGTGAAACGGGGGCCTGCAAGGACCTCTAAACGATCTTGCTGGGGACCAGATGGGGACCAGCTCCGGACACGGACCACCGCATGCGGCGTCTCCGGGGACCTGGCAGGTGGGTGCCCGCTGGCCCTGTCCGAGCCAGAATAGCCAGAACGCGCCCCTCGGAGACAGCTACCCGGGCAATTCCTCCTGCGAATTCCACGCCGTTCCGGTGGGTATCTGGCCACGCGCCAGCCGCCGCGCTCCTGACGCCGCGCCAACAAGCATCGGAAGCCGCAGCTGAGAAGCCCCTGTCGCGATTACTCAGCGGCCGTCCGGCGGCGGTTCTGGACATGGGAGGAAGTTCCACCTCCTAACGCCAGGCAGGAAAGGCGCGCGAGACGGCTTTGTAGCGTTCCCACATGCCTCGAACCGCACCGAGCGGCGCCGACCGCGAACTGATGGACCTCGCCGCAGCCGACGGACACCCCGTCAGCGCCAATCAGCTCAAGCACTGGCGCAGGAGAGGACTGCTGCCCCGCCCCGAGAGGGTGTACCTCGGTCGAGCCGGAACCAGGACCATGTACCCGCCAGGAACCCCGGACCTCGTGCGCTCCCTGGCGCGCCACGCCGGCCCGGGCCGTAGCGTCGACCTCCTGGCCTTGCTGGCCTTCATGAGCGACAAGGCGCCGGTCCCCGAGCTCGCACTCAAACGCGCACTCGCCAAGAACTACTTCCCCCGCCGCCAGAGCGATCGGGAGGCCATCACCACGGCCATGGCCGAGGTGCCGAAGGGGTTCAGCGGAGACGACGTCTACTACGACATGGCAGAGGCGGAGGCGAAGCTGGAGGTTCGCAATGGTGGGCCGATCATCCGCCAGATGCGCCACAACCTGCGCCGACGACCCGACCTGGCCAAGGCGTCCCGCGGCGAGCTCGACGACCGCCTGATCGGAGTCCTGACCAACCTGAACCGGCCCGAACTTCCTGAAGACGACCTGGAGTTCATGGCGGACCTTGAGGCCGTTCTCGCACTGGACACCGATGAATCGAGCCTCGCGGTAATCGGCGTCTGGGAGTACCTGGCCATCAGTCATGCCGGTCAGATGGCCGAGCAGACCGAGACGTCGGGCGAGGAACGGCTGGACCGGCTCTTCGCCGCGACGATGGCGGATCTTGAGAGCCTCCGCGCAGAGGTCGGTCAGAGGCAGGAGCAGAACTGGGAGAGGGCGTCGGCCGGCCTCCTGGGCGCCTTGCCGCTGGACCAGCCCCGGCTCGTGCGGCACGCCGCAGCGGAGCTTGTCGAGTGGATGAGCGCCAAGACCGTCCACCCGGCCGGGACGGTCATGGCAGACCGGTACTACATCGACAGCCTCTCGGACCTGTATCTGCGGTGCTTCATCGCCGGTGCCAAGCGCCTTGCCGAGCAGGACGAACGAGCTGCGAACGGCAAAGCCAGAAGGTCGAGCGAAGGGGAAGGGCGGGCAGCGTTCATCGCTCGCACTTCAGGGGCGACTGGGAGGCACCGTCGCGGCGGCTAGAAGGGGTGGGCCTAGTGCCCGATCACTTCGCGCTTTCGAGGCCGGAAGATCCGGCAGCGCGCTGCCAGGAGGTCCGCCCGATGAGGGGTGGCGCGCTGTAGGGCTGCCTGGGTCCCCGAGTAGTTGTCAGTGGTCTCGGTACCCACGTTGAGTGAACAAACCCGCGATGGTGGCGGCAGGGTTAGGTGCAAGCCGTATGCTCCGACGCGGGCAGCGGCACTTGACAGTCGAAGGGTTGGTACGGTGGCGGAGCAGCATGGCAGGCCGTCAGAACAAGCGGATCCGGCCGGACTCGTGCTGGAGTTCCAGCATGCCCATCGGCTGCTGGATCCGGCCGCACACGATGTGCACCGCTGGCGTGTGACCGTGACCGACGCCAATGGCGGTCAGGTCGGCCTGCTGGGTGTCAGCCGCTGTCGGCCATGGGGTGTCGGCAACTTCAGCGATCGCCGTACATGGGCAGCCCGCTGACGGAGTTGGCCCGGCTCACATCGTCCTCGCGGATGTCCGAGTGCTCAGACCGCCGACGACAGCAGCAAGTGCGCCCAGGTCTCCACCCAGGACACCGTGGTGGTCAACAGGGTCGGGATGAGCCCGATGAAGGCCTACGACAAGAGCCCGGACGTCCCCGACTCCGCGCCGTAAGCCGTAGGCCGCCCACGCGAGGCCCGCGCGGCGCCGCCCAACCCCGGGGACCGGGCAGCGGCGCCGGCCGCGTTCGGGGGGAACGGTCCAGGGCACGCAGCCACGGGCCGGGCTCGGCGGCCGGTCGGCGCCCGGTCGACCAGCGGCAGCCACCAGCCCCGGTGCTCCCGGTACCGGTCGGCAGCGGCGGCCAAGGCCCCGGTGAAGTCGACCTGCGGGCGGTAGCCGAGGGCGCGCGGCCTGCTGTTTGCTGGGGCTGTGCCGGGCTGGCGGGAGCGAGCACCGGCCGACCTCGTCGACGGGACGCTCGCTGCCACCCGCCGGGTGCAGAAGCGGGTCCGCAGGCTTCCCGCACGGGTCACGGTCTACTTCGTCCTCGCGTTGTCGCTGTTCGAGGCCGACAGCTGCTGCGGTATCTGGGCCTCGCCGGTTGCGGGGCCCAGGACACCGGCCTGCGATCCGTCGGAGTCCGCGCTGCGGCAAGCCCGGCGTCGTGTCGGCCGGGCCTCTGCGGATGCTGTTTGAGGGGCTCCGCGGTCCGCTCGCCGAGGCCGACCGCCCGGGAGCATGGGGGCGGAGCCTGGGTCTGGTGCCCTGGGACGCGCGTGGTTCTTGGCACCTACAACGTCGAAGCTGTCAGCGGCCAGCTCCGCATGGTCGCCGACTTCGGCGACCGCACTCTCACCATCGGCTGACAATCGCCCCGGCTCCGCGCTCGTGAAGCGGTCGCCGTGTTCATCCTGCTCCTTCGTTGACTGCCTTTACATCTCAGCCGCGGGAATCGAATGGACCAGGCGCGGTGCTTCCTCGGCGGCCGCTGTGTGCCGCCCGTGCCACCACGGCGCAGCCGCCGGCTTCGCCTCCGCACCCGGCATCGCGACGGACTTGATCAGCTCCCCCGCGCGCCCGCGGATATCGATGCGGACCGGCAGTGTGCGGTTCCGCACGCTGGTTCCGCCGGGCCCGACAGGGTGCACCTGCCCCAGTACCTCTGTCACGGCCTTGACGAGCGCTGCCGCCACGGCATCCTCGGTGATCTGCCCGATGTCGTCCCTGAGCCAGTGCAGGACGAGCGCCCAGTCGTCGCTTCGGGTCCCCGTGCGGGGCTGGGTGGGCTCCGCGCTGAGGCCGAGCTCCGCGAGGGCCTCGATCAGTGACTCCACGTCCTGGCCGTCGAGGTGCTGGAAGTTCTCTTCGATGAGCAGCTGTGCCATGAACGTTCCCCCATGTGATGGCCGGTCGGACACGGTCGCGGGCGGTGCGCCTGCAGGGCGTCGTCCTGCGACGATGCCGCGCCCCAGCCGACAGGATTCCGCCGGAGTTCCCTGATGATCGATCAGTGATCTCCATGAGATTGACGGCCGTTCCAGTCCACCTGGTTTCCGTTGCCGACTATCTTGACGGATTCCGTACGCACGGACTCCGGGCCTTAACGCGTTCTTGCCCTCGCCTCTGCGGGATGTTGAGTGGGGCTGCCGCGACCTCCGACGGGTGGTGTTTTGGAGGTGGGGGTCCGGCTCTGCGCTTGCCGAGAACCTCGTCCAACGAGGTTAGACGGCATGTTGGTAGGACTCCCACTGGATCGGTGCGTCGACCTGTGCCGTGCACCAGGTGCGGACGACGCCGGCGTGGAACCGCACGTCCACGCGTCGCGGCCATTGCTGCGGCCGGGGTGATCGCCGGGTAGGCGCTCTCGGAGATCGTCACCGCGCTGGTCAGGGCGGTCTTTGCACTGGCGAAAGGGCCTGCCGGAGATCGACCTGTCCAGCGTGCGACGGCGGATCAGGGACGTGGGGGAGCGGCCCGGCTCCCTCCCGCACCGTCCTGGGCCGTCCGGGCCCGGGACAGGGCCGGTCGGGTGCAGGCTCCAGCGTTGCGGTGTTGATCGGTAGCAGGTGGCCAGGGACTTGTCGGTGGCGTCCTTCGCCCACGGCGCGTCGATGTGACCTACCGGGGCGGCGGTGGCCGACGCATGGATTTCGTCAAATCGGGTTCAGGGAGGTGCGGTTCCGTCGTCCTTCTCACGTAGTGTCCGAGCACGGTCAGATGTTTCGTACGTGTGAACTGGGTTCCTACCTCTCGCCGTTGACAAGGGGCTCATCGTGAAGACCTCGCACCTGCGTGAAGCACCGTCCGTGCCACCCGTCCAGCCCATCGGTCCGGTGGCCGCCGAGGCAGCCGACCTGGTGCGACAGCTCGACGCAGAGGGAGTCCTGTCGGCCGAGGCCGCGGAACGTCGGGTCGGGGAGATCGCACAGGAGCTTGCCGTTACGGGCACCTACCGGCAGAGCGAGCAGGAGCTGCTGGTGGGCACCCGGATCGCCTGGCGCAACAACCCACAGTGCATCGGCAAGTTCTACTGGAAGGGACTGGAAGTCCGGGACTGCCGCGACATCGGCGTCGGCGGCGGCGATGAGAACGCCCTGTTCGAGATGCTGGTCGAGCACCTCCGACTGGCCTGGAACGGTGGGAAGATCCGCCTGCTGCTGACCGCGTTCACCCCGGCCGAGCCCGGCATGCCAGGGCCCAGGGTGTGGAACGACCAGCTCATTCGCTACGCCGGCTACCGACGGCACGACGGGTCGGTGCTGGGCGACCCCGAGACGGTCGAGTTCACCGAGGCCGTGCTGCGGATGGGATGGCGCGGGCAGGGTACCGAGTACGACGTGCTGCCGCTGGTCGTCCAGCGGCCCGGGTGTGAGCCGAGGTGGTTCGAGCTGCCGCCGGACGCGGTGCCCGAGGTGCGGATCGGCCACCCCGACTTCCCGTGGTTCGAGGACCTCGGCCTGCGCTGGCACGCGTTTCCGACGATCTCCAACCAGGTCCTGGAACTGGGTGGCCTGCGCTACACGCTGGCCCCGTTCAGCGCCTGGTACACCTGCACCGAGATCGGTGCCCGTAACCTGTCCGACAGCAACCGCTACGACAAGCTCCCCGAGGTCGCCCGCGGCATGGGGCTCGACACCAGCCGCGACCGCACGCTCTGGCGGGACCGCGCACTGCTGGAGCTCACCGCGGCCGTGCTGCACTCCTACGACCAGGCAGGGGTGTCCATCATCGACCACCACTTCGCCACCAAGCAGTTCGTGCGGCACGAGGAGCGCGAGCTCAAGCACGGCCGCCGCTGCCCCGCCGACTGGTCCGCCATCGTGCCGGCCACCAGCGGCTCGACCACCCCGGTCTGGCAGCGTCGCTACGAGCCGACCAGGGCACTGCCCAACTTCTCCCCGCACCAGGTGCCGTGGGCAGTCGGCAGCTCAGCTCCGGGAGCGGTCGTCGACCAGTAGCCGCGGCGGGCCCTCGACCCGCGCGAGGCGCCACTCGCGCGAGCGGGCCCTGCCGTGCGGATCCGCGTCGAGAATACGCAGCGCGTGTCCGGAGCGGGTCGATTCGGGCCCCAGTCCGGCGCCGACACGGTGCGGCAGGGTGGAGCGGACGATCTCCCAGCGGCCGCCGCGGATCCTGCCGAGCGACACCTCGCAGTCCAGTAGCGCGGCGGCCGCGGCACGGCCGGCGCAGCCGAGTACCCGCTCGGCGAGCGATGCCGATGACAGCCCGAGTGCTCGGAGCGGGGCAGCCCGGTCCCGGGCATAGCCGAACCAGGAGCCCACCCCGACGAGTTGACCCGCACAGGCCTCCGCCGGATCCTCCAGCACCGCGCCCGCCGGGGAACCCGCCGCTCGGTCGGCGGGTTCCCCGGTGTTCCAGGTAGCCCTCGTGCAGGCCGTGCTCGATCAGCACGCCGTCCTCGAAGCGCAGGGTGCCCGCGTCGGCCAGCGGGGCCGGCGGGTGCAGGTCGATCAGACGGGCCCAGCTGAACACCTCGCCGTCCTGCTCCAGGACGCCGGCGAACGCCTTCTGCGCGCTCAGCGCCAGGAGCTGCGGGCGGTCCAGCTCGGCCAGACACCTGCCGCGGACCGTCTCGGCAAGGCCCGGCGGTTGGTGCAGATCCGTGAACAGCGCCAGTCCCCGACCCTACTCACCCCAAGTCAAAGTACCTGCAACGCGCCGGGCAAGATCCTGCGGAGCTGACCGGCGGGGTTCCGACCCGGGCGGGCACCGGGTCGGGGTGAGCTGGCTCCTACTGGAGCTTCCACTGCTGGTTCCAGGCGTTGTTGCAGGTCCAGACGCCCAGGGCCTTGGCGTCCTCGTCGTAGGTCAGGCAGTCCTGGTCGGTGGTCCGGATCTGGTACTGGCCGTTGCCCTGACTGACGAGCTGCCACTTCTGCGCGTCGGCGCCGGTCCACGGCTTGGCCTCGGCGAGGTAGCTCTCGGTGTTCTCGGTCAGCGCCAGGCCGGACACGGCACTGGTGATCTCGTAGCGACCGTTGCCCACCGAGGTGAACCGCCAACCGGAGTTCTTGGCACCGCTGTTGCCGGCAACGATCGACGGACCCGAGGCGACCCCGGTGACAACCGGGGCCTGGCCGGTCTTCACCCTGGGGTAGAGCAGACCGACCGGGATGCTGCCGCCACCACCGCTACCGCCGCCCTGGTGCATGGGAACGCCAGGGGTAGCGGGCGTGCCGCCGATGGGGGTGCCGCCGCTCTTGGGGACACCCGGGACCGTCACCGGGGTGCCGGGCGTGGCGGGCGTGCCGCCGATGGGGGTGCCGCCGCTCTTGGGGACGCCCGGGACCGAGACGTCGCGGGCGGGGAAGTGGATGATCCGCTTGCTGTCGACGCAGCGGATCAGCACGCAGGACCTGGTCGTGGACACGGTCCGGTCGGAGTCGTTGCCGACGAAGGCCCAGTTCCCGTATCCGCCATCACCCTTGTTGGTGAACGTCGAGTCACCCGCGAAGACCCAGATTCGGAAGTCGTCGTAACCAGCCGGGCCGCCCTCCGAATCGTGGTGCTTCAACTTGACGGTGGTGTCGACCAGCACCCCGCTCATGTCCGCCTCATAGGTGTTGCGGAACCAGATCGTGTCGTAAAGATCGGTCCCGTCGTACTTGAACACCATGACGTTGAAGCCCGGTGCCGCAGCGCTCAGTTGGCTCGCCATCCGCTGGGTGAACGCGGCATTGTCGGCCTGCGCGGTGAGCGCCGCACTACGGAAGCCCCCGATCACGACACCGATGGAGTTGATCAACGCGCTGTAGCAATTGCCGTTGCCGATGTTGGCGGGCCCGCCGACCCCCGGCTCCATGCCCGGGCAGTCGGTCGCCGCCGAAGCCTGCTGGGGCACCGCCATCAGGCCCGTCACGGCCAGGGCCGACAGCAGGGTGCCGGCGACGACGCGTTGGGTGGATGTGTTCGTCCGGCGGGAGGAAGCGCGCATGCTGAAAGTGCCCCGATCATTCGGCGTGATGACGTTCGTCTGCGGAGAAGAGACGGTTCTTTGGATGCTAGGGCCGCTCACAGCTCCCACCCAGGGTCCCTGACGGCTCCTTGACGGAGCGCGGTGATCTTCTGCCCGAACGGGCAACCGCGACCCGCGGGCTCCGGCGGGCGGCTCGCACCTTGGCTGCTGTCAGGGCAGCTTTCCGAGGCCGAGAAGGAGGCTTTGCGGATGGTGGGGTGGTCGGCGATCCGGATCCTGCTCGTCGACGACCACCCCGTGGTGCGGGAGGGACTGCGCGGCATGCTCGACATCCAGCCCGGCCTGGAGGTCGTCGGCGCCGCGTCGTCCGGCCCCGAGGGCGTGGCACTGTGCGCGCGCCTGAAACCCGACATCGTACTGATGGACCTCAGGATGCCCGGCGGGGACGGCGTGGACGCCACCCGGCAGATCCTCGCCGCTCATTCCGGCGCCACCCGCGTCGTCGTCCTCACCACCTACGAGACCGACCGCGACATCCTGCGCGCCGTGGAGGCCGGCGCCGCCGGCTACCTCCTCAAGGACGCCTCCAGCGCCGATCTGGCCGAGTCCGTCCGGGCCGCCGCGCGCGGTGAGACGGTGCTCGCGCCCACCGTGGCGGCGGCGCTCGTGTCCCGGCTGCGCGGGGGCGAGCCGGACCGACCGCAGCTGTCCCAGCGGGAACTGGAGGTGCTGAAGCTCGTCTCGCAGGGATGCACCAATTCTGAGATCGGTCGCCTCCTGTTCATCGGAGAGCACTGTGAAGACCCACCTGCTCAGGAGCTTTGGCACGCTCGGGGTCTCCGACCGCACGGCTGCCGTCACCCGGGCGATACAACTCGGGCTGCTGTCGGCGGGCTGACCGACCGGTGAGCGGTGGGCGCTGCCGACCCGTGACCGGCGCGGCTTCGGCTTCCACTCCGCCGACGCCGTCATCGCCCTGGTCATGCTCACCCTCGCAGGCCCCCGCCCCACCCTCCCAGGACGCCAACCCGCCACAGCATTACCCACACATCAAGCAGGAGAGCCCGTTTTGCAGGTCGTAGGCCGTTTCCGCTTCTGGCGGGAGCGGCCTTTCTGGCGTTTCGTCACGTGGTGGTCGCACGGTGGTCGCACCGTTCACAGCGGAATGGGTGCCTGACCTGGGCGTTCGCGTCAGGCCCTGTGTTGACGCTCGGCGAGGTGGTCGCGGACCTGGGCGATCAGATTCCCTGGCCGGTCCGCACGTTGGGTCGTGTGGAGGGCGAGTTCGGCGCTGTCGAGGAGTCGGGCGATGGCGTCGACGGCTTCGCGTGTTGTCTGGACGACGATCACCGCATCAGCGACACCACCCGCCGCCTCCAGCAGGACCTCGACCGCGAGGAGGCCGCCCTCGGCACCCCGTGACCCCCCGCCGGGCACCGAGCAGGCCGAGCGGCGGCCGCCCGTGAAGGAGGCTCAACGACGGCGTCGCCCCGGGGACAGTGCGCTGAGCGCCGCGCACACGATCCACACGGGGCGGCGGGTGACCGGATCCGCGCGGCTGATGCGTCCAGTAGGGCGAGTCCAAGGACACCTGCTACCGGTCAGCCTCGTCCGCAGCGGCGTCCGGGTGCTCGTCATCTCCTCGGGACCGTCCGCCGCGGTCGCCAGCATCGGCATCGCGCAGGCCGTCGAGACGGCCGCGCCCGGTGGTCGGCGGCGAAGGCTTTGAGCAGGCCCCCGGCCACCCCCTGCCACAGAACCTGCGGCAGGCGAGCCTCGCGCCGGCGCCAGAGGTCAAGCCTCGGCGGGCTGCAGCTTGGTGCACCCGCCGGCTGCAGCATGCTGCACTCGAACCCTTCCCCGGGCGGTCGCCGGAGGTGGCATATTTCAAGCCGTTGAGCAACACAGCAGTAACACGGGGGAAAAGATGAAGAGCACGGTATTCTGCGCGCGGCGCGGCCGGGGTGACTCTGCCCGGACGACCGGGGCCCTGTTCCTGGGCACTGCCGCCGTCTTCACGCTTCTGGCCGCCGGCAGCAACGAGGCGGCGCAGGCCAGGACCGGTACGGGTGCCGCCCCGGCCGGTGGTGTGGCCGTTCTGCGACAGGGCGCCCAGACCGGTGCCGACGGCCCGCTGCCGCTGCACTGGTCTCCGCTCGAAACGCACGCCTGGGACTGACGGGCAACGTCGCGCGAGAACGTATTTCTCATCCTGTTCGTCATGGTGCCGAATCCCGCTTCCCGTATGCCGGAAGCATTTCCGCGTCATGTCGAATTCCTGTCCGGGAGTCCGGACTTACGAATTCAGAGTATTTTCGGAAAGGTTCGCTACATGGGGGACGTGAGCGGCGCCGAGCAGCTCGACGGGGCCGGGGAGGCTCCGGAGGCCCTGCCCGAGGGGCTGCGCAGGCTCGACGCGCTGGTGTCGCACGGCGGCGGGCTGATCGGGCGGGTGGCCCGGATATCGCAGGAGTCGTCGGGCTTGACCGTCTACAACTCGACGATGGGGGAGCTGGAGCACGTCCAGCCCAACATCCGGTCGACCAGCAGCCGTGCCTCGGGCGTCGAACTCGGCGGCGGGGGCGGCGGCACCGATCCACAGCTGGCACGAGCCATCTCCATCGCCGAGGCGCTCGAACGCTACTCCAGCTGCGTCCTGCCGAAAGACCTGGTGTGGGCCACCGCCGACGACCTCGGTGACCGGGCGGCCGATCTCGGCCTGTTCCCGCAGGCGAGCAAGGACGAACTGGCCCACCCCGCATGCCCGGTCGCGGCACCGGAGCGCGACGAGTCGATCCGCTGGACCACGGCCTGGTCGCTGACCGAGGGCCGCCCGGTGATGGTGCCGGCCGTGGCGGTGTGGCTGCATATCCCGGCTCTCACGCCGACCGAGCGGTTCACCCTGCCCATCTCTACGGGCTGTGCGACGCACACGGACCTGCACCGTGCCCTCCTGAACGGCATCTGCGAGGTCATCGAGCGCGACGCGATTGCCCTCACCTGGCTGCAGAAGCTACCGCTGCCCCGGATCGAGTTCGACACCATGTCGGACGAACTGGCGCGCTCGCTGCGCGAGGTGGAGCGCAAGGGGATCCGGACGACCTTCTTCGACGCCACCTCCGAACTCGGCATACCGACGCTGTACAGCCTCGACGAGGACCCGCGGAGCGAGCGGGTGCGCCACGTGGTCATGTGTGCGACCGACTTCGACCCGGACCGGGCGGCGATCAAGATGCTGCGGGAGACGGCGTCGTCCCGGATCGCGCTGGGCACCGCTGAGCCGGCGCCCGCCAGCGTCGACGACTTCCACAGCGTCTTCCACGGCGCGACCTACATGGGCGCGGCCGAACGCACTGCGGCTTACGACTTCCTGCGCGCGCCGGACAACGGGGTGCGGTCGTTCTCCGCCCTGCCCCGGCCGTCCACCGGCGACGCCCGGGAGGACCTGCGGCTGGTCCTGGAACGGCTGAAGGAACACGGGATGGACGTGTTCGCGGTGGAGATGACCACCACGGAGGCGCGGGAGGTGGGCTTCCGGGTCGTGCGCGTGATCATCCCGCAGCTGATGCCGCTCTCCTTCTCGTACCGAGCGCGGTACCTCGCCCACCCGCGGCTCTACGACGGCCCGCGCGCGATGGGCTACCCCGTTCACTCGGAGACGGACATCAACCCCTGGCCCCAGCCCTTCGCGTAGGGACGGCAGAGCGCTTTGAAGCGGTAGGAGCAACGAATGTTCGATCTGCATGTGCTGGCGGTCGGTGCCTTCGGCCGCGCGGTCGGGGACCGGCTGGCGAGCCGGCGCCAGGCCGTCGTCTCGCCGGAGACGGACCTGTTCCAGCCGGGCCGGTGGCCCCGGGCCCGGCTGCGGGTGGTCGCCGCCTGGCGGGAGACCCCGGCCCTCTTCGACCTGGTGGACCGGCTGGCCTTCGCCACCGGTACGCCCTGGCTGCCGGTGACGATGGGCGTCAGCGCCCTGCGCGTCGGCCCCGCGGTCCTCGGAGGACGAGGGCCCTGCTACCGGTGCTTCCTGGCCCGCCAGTACCAGCACCAGCAACTCCGTGAACTGGACCGCCGGCTGCTGCGCGCCTACGACGCCGATCCGGCGCTGGGACCGGACGGCTTCCTGGAAGCCCATGCCGTCCTGGCCGAGACCACGGCCGGCCTGGCCGCCGACGCTCTGCTCGGCGGCGAGGACCAGACCGAGCGCGGCCGGGTCCGAAGCTTCGACCTGCTGTCCGCCACGGTGTCCACCCTGACGGTGGTGCCCGTGCATGGCTGCGAACGGTGCGACCGGCCGGAGCCGGACGCCACCTGGCGCCGGCTCGCCGACGACCTGCGGGACCTCGGCGCGACGACCGCGACCGAACCGGCACTCATCATGAGGAGGGGGTGAATCCATGACCGCCCAGTTGTCCGCAGTGGACCTGGCGTACGCCACGGCCAACGATCCGCAGTTCCGCCTGCCCCCGCACCCGTCGGTGGTGCCGGGCGTGGTCCTGCACTGGTCGGAGGACGGCCTGATCGTCGAAGGCACGGGTACCCGGCGCACCCTCAGCGGCCGCTCCGCTCGGCAGATCCTCCCGGACCTGCTGCCGCTGCTCGACGGCACCCGCACGCTCGACGAGCTCTCCACCGCGCTCGGCCGGCCGGCCGCGCAGGTGCGCGCCGTCCTGCTGCTCCTGTACTCCTGCGGCCTGCTCCAGGGCGGGGTGCCGCGACACTCGGATCCGCAGTCGGTCCTGCTGGCCCGGCTGCTCGACAGCACCCGGGTGAACGCCAACGCCGACGAGGCCCAGGACCGCCTTCTCGGCGCGCCGGTCGCGCTCTGGGCCACCGGCCCGTTCGGGGACCTGCTGGCCGAGCGGCTGAACGCGATGGGCATGCGCACCGTCCACCTCGACGCCCCGGGCTCCCCGGCGGACGAGACCCCGGTGCTCGCCGTGCTCCACATCGACGCCGGCAACCTGGCCGACGCCCGTACGCTCTACCGCGCTCTGCGCCGCCGAGAGGTGCCCGTGCTGCTCACGGGGCCGGACGGCGACGGGTTCTTCATCGGCCCGTACAGCGCGAACGACCACGGCGCCTGCCCGGAGTGCCACCTTGCCCAGGTGCCGCCCACCTCGGGGGAGCTGATTACTTCGGCCATGTCGGCCGCAGCGGCGGCGCTGACCGCAGTGGAGGTGCTGGGGCTCGTCGCCCGGGTCGGCAAGCCGGCCTCGCTGCACGGCCGCACCCGCATCGACCTGCGCGCCGGACAGTCGGAGACCCGAACGCTTGCGCCGCGCCCCGGCTGCGACCTCTGCGGCGACCCTGCGGTCACGTTGCAGGACCCGCCGCCCGCCTACGCCTATGAGCACTCGGTGGCGTTCCCGCCGCGCCGGCTGGTGAACCCGAGGGACCACCAGGTCCACTTCGAGCCCTCGAACCTCGCGCTCCAGTACGACGCCAAGGAGTACCCGGACGCCGAGACGGTCGACCTGGGCGACCCGGATCTGGCCCTGCTGGACGGCGGTGCGCAGCCGCTCACCGTCGGGCTGCTGGGCACGCTGCTCGGGGCGGCCTTCGGGCTCAAGCAGCAGCCGCAGGACCGCCGGCAGAAGCTGCTGCGGTTCGCCCCGACCGGCGGAAACCTCGGCTCCCCGACGGCCTACCTCCTGGTCCGCGACGTCCCAGGGCTCCGGCCCGGCGGCTACGCGTTCCAGGCGATCGGCCACCGCCTGGCCCGGGTGGCCGAACTGCCGCCCGAGTACGCCGACATGGCTGAGCCGGTGCTGCTGGTCGTCACCGGGGCGCTGGTACGCGTCGCCCGCAAGTACCGGACCTTCGCCTACCGGGTGATCCATCTGGACACGGGTGTGGCGCTGAGTCACCTGTTGCTCGCGAGCCGACGCTTCGGCCTGCCGATGATCAACGAACCGGCCTGGGACGACGCCGCGCTGACGACCGCCCTGGGCCTGGAGCGTGAATTCGAATGCGTGACGGCCGTGGTGCGACTCGGCACCGCTGCCGGATCCCACCCCGGGGAGGGGGCACGATGAGCGACCTGCTGGATCTGATGGCCGAGCTCCGCCAGGACACCGAGCAGCAGTCCGTGGCGCATTACCGGGCCGCGATGGAGCTCGAAGTGCCATGGCGGTGGCACGGCGAGACCGGAGTCGACGCCCTGGCCGACGGCGGGCTGCTCCCAACTCTGCAGCGCCGCCGGGCGAACCGCTTCTTCGCGGACCGGCCGGTGGACGCCGAACTGCTCCGGAGGATGATCGAGGCCGGCCAAGGAGCCGACGCCGCGCTCTGGCCCGTCGAACGGGCCGCGCGACCGCTGGAGTTCCTGGTGGCGGCGCGCACGGTGACCGGGCTGAGCCCAGCCATCCACCGCTACGGCTCCGACGGTTTCGAGCCGCTCGCCGACATCTCCGGCGCCGAGGAACTGGGCTCCCTGGTGCTCCAGCCGGAGTTCGCGCTGGCGCCGGCCATCCTGCTGGCCACCGGCTCGCTGGAGGACGCGCTCGAATCGGCCGGCTCCCACGGCCACCGGCGCCTTCTGGAGCGCAGTGGCGCGGCCTGCGAAGCCGCCTGGCTCACTGCGGTCGACGAGGGTCTGTCCGGAAGCATCTTCGCGGGCTTCCTGCCGTCCGCGCTGAAGCGACTGGTGGGCATCGACGGGTTTCGACGGACGCAGTTGCTGGCCCTGGCCGTTGGCCACGCCTTCGACGCGTCCGGCGAGTTCGGCGGGGGATCGGCCAACGGCTGACCGCCCCGCACCGCTTCGATCCGACGAAAGGGGGTGACATCACATGGACCAGCTGAACGACCTTGACCTGATCATGGCCGAGGACGGCGCGTCCGGCCTGTTCCTGGAGGAGCTCCAGGACTCCGCCGCCGCCTACTCGACGATCGCGTCGGCCAGCACCGTCGGCACCGCCACCGGCTGCGCGAGCAGCTTCGGCTCCGCCAGCTCGTTCGGCTAACCGCCGACGAGCCCACGTCGAATCCGCATGGAGAGGAGGTGACATACATGCAGAACACCGAGCTCGAACTCGACCTGTTCGCGGCCGACGACGCCTCGGTCGAGATCCTCGCCGACAGCGCCGCAGCCTGGGGCACCCTCGGCACCCTCTCGTCCGCAGGCTCCGTGACCGGTTGCCTCGGCTCCGCGTCGACGGCCTCCAGCACCAGCCCCTGGTGACAGGAGCCCTGGTGCCCCCTTCGAACTGCGAAAGGAGGTGACACACATGCAGAACACCGACCTTGAGGTCGACCTGTTCGCAGCCGCCGAGGCCTCCGTCGAGGACCTGCCGGAGACCGGCGCCGCGGGCTGGAGCAGCGCCGGGACCGTTTCCTCCGCCGGCTCCGTGACCGGGACCTTCAGCTCCGCCGCCACCGTCTCCTCGTACAACAGCTGAGGACTGCGGCGTCTTGTCCCCGACGGATCGAACTTCGCGAAAGGAGGTGACAACCATGCAGCACCTCAACGAGGACGACCTGCAGCTCTTCCTGACCGACGAGCTGCTGGTCGAGGACCTGCCGGAGACGGCGGCCCTCGGTTCCTTCGGCAGCGTGGGCAGCTTCGGCAGTACGGTCGGCAGCTGCGCCTCGACCGCCAGCACCGGCAGCACCTTCAGCTGATCCGCGCGGCCACCCGCACCGGATCACCCACCACACGTACAGAAGAAGGAGGGAATCTCATGGAGAACATCCAGCTGGGCGACGACCTGGAGCTGGAGGCCTTCGTCGAGGAGCTCGACGACGCCACCAACATGTCGCTGTCCACCGCGGGCTCGCTGGCCTGCGCCGGCTCGTTCGTCGGCAGCTGCGCGTCGAGCGGCAGCAGCTTCTCGACCGCCTCTTCC
This sequence comes from Kitasatospora sp. NPDC001159, assembly GCF_053598235.1. Taxonomy (NCBI): domain Bacteria; kingdom Bacillati; phylum Actinomycetota; class Actinomycetes; order Kitasatosporales; family Streptomycetaceae; genus Kitasatospora; species Kitasatospora sp. NPDC001159. The sequence continues at coordinate 20,296 of NZ_JBSFJV010000022.1, read as the reverse complement.
TGAGACCGGCCCCTGGTGACCACCGGCGCTCGCGCCGGAACGTGACCAGGTAGGGGAGTCGCGTCGCTCCAATCGACGCGACTCCCCGTCTCCGCAGTCTCCCAGAGACCTGACCGGAGCGGACCAGTACCGATCCGGACGTGATACAGACACCGAAAGCGAGGACAACCGTGCCATCCAGCCCCGAGACCGTGGCACCGGAGCCGTGGCTCGACACTGAGCGGCTGCGCATGCGCGACGGTGTCGAAATCATCACCGGCGCCGGCGGCCGGACCATGCTGGTCTCCCCAGCCGGCCGGTACCTGAACATCTCGCCCAGCGGCCTGGCCATGCTGCGCCACCTGGGCGAGGGCATGACGGGAGCGGAGCTCATGGCCTCGCTCACCGAGCGCTACCCCGAGCAGCGCGAGCAGATCCGGGCGACCGTGCCCGACTTCCTCGCCGACCTGCGCCGTGCCTCGGTGCTCAACCTCGACCCCTTGCCGGCCACCGGCACCGAACGGGCCATCCGGTACGGGCGGCTCGACCTGGTCAAGCGCTTCCCCCTGGTACGCGACCCGAGCCGGTACGCCGACCCGGTCGCGGGCGTGCTGCGCCGCCTGCCCGTCCGGCCGCTGGCCACGCTGCTGCTGGCCGTGCCGGTGATCGCGATCCCGCTGGTGGTGCTCGCCCTCACCTCGTCGTCCGGCAGCACCCGGCCCACGGCGTGGATGGTGGTGACCGCCGTCGCGGTGATGCTGGGCGAGATCGTCGTGCACGAGTTCTGCCACGCGGTCGCCATGACCTACAACCGGATCCGGCCGAGGAACGCCGGGGTCGGACTGATGCTCTACCTGTTCCCGATGGCCTACGTGGACCGCACCGACAGCTACCGGCACGAGGGCCGGTTCGGGCGGGTGCTGATCTCCCTGGTCGGACCGATCTGCGACCTGGCCTTCGCTGGTGCCTGGTCCCTCGCGGCGCTGAACACGTCCGGCGACACTGCCCTCTTCTTCCGCATCCTGGTGGGCTTCCAGCTGATGGCGGTGACCGCGAACGTCAACCCGCTGTTCCCCAGCGATGGTTACCACGCCGTCGAGGCGGCCCTCGGCGCGATCAACATGCGGGGCCGGGCCCTGACCTACGTCCTGCACCGGCTCACCCGCAAGCCGCTCCCGCTCTACCTGCGGTCGATCTCCGGCCGGGCACGGGCCGGCTACGTCTGCTACTTCGCCATCAGCCTGCTGTACACCCTGCTCGCCGCCGGCCTGATCCTCTTCAACCTGCTCTCTCTCGCCATTGGGCTGATGTCGTGACCGACCCCAGTACGAAGCTCCGAACCGACTCCGCACCGGTCCTGCACGCGGCGTTCCGCCTCGACCGGGTCGCCGGACTCCCCGCTACGACCCTCACGCTCAGCGAGCCGATCCGGGAACAGCTCGACCGCCACGCCGAAGCCGAGGCGGAGCTGGCGGCGGCCGGGTCTGCGCTCGGCGACGCGATCTTCCCGCTGGTGCCCGAGGCGGACCAGAGCGCCCGGCGCAGGCTTCTGAAGACCAGGAGGATCGCGCACCGCGGCGGCGGACTGAGCGCCGAGGACCTGGCCTTCCTCGGCGAAGCAGGCGTTCCCGCAGCCGTCACCGAGCGCTGGCGCGGGGCCCAGGAGACGGTCACCCGCCGGCTGGGGGAGCTCCAGGACGCGGTCGCGGCCTGTTCGGCCCGTACCGCCGCCACCCTGCGCACCCACCTCGGTTCGGGGCCACTTGGCCTGTCCCTCCCGCTGGTTGCCGCGCATCTGCCGGAGAAGGTCGCCGACACGGAGCTGGAGCCGGGCGCCCGCACGTCCCGGACTCTGCTGAGCTACCTGGTCCGTACGGCACTGAAGCCGAGCCCACTGGGCCGGCTGACCACGGTCGCGCTGCACCCGCTGCCCGGGACGGAGCGGACCGGGCGCACCGAGACGACGATGCCGGTCGGCTTCGTCCACAGCCTGTTCACCGAACTCGCCGCCACCCCGCGGTTCGCCGACGCGTTCACCTACGCCCCCGCCCACCCGGTCCCGTCCGCGGACGGCCGTGCCTCCGTGGTGCTCACCTCGCTCACCGACAACGGAGGCTTCCTCTGGTCGACCGAGCGGATCGCCGACGCGGGCCTCTACCAGAAGGAACTCGACGAGGTGCACGCGTCCTCCGCCGCCCTCGCCCCGGGCCGGCTGGTCCGGTACGTGCGCACCGGGCTGCTCGTCCCGGTCGTCCCCTGGGAGGCGGGCAGCCCGAGCCCCCTGCTCGACCTGGCGAACGCGCTGCTCGACAGCACGGCCGCGGACGCCTTCGAGCTCGCCGGTCGCATGACCGTGCTCGACGGAGAGGTCCGTGCCGTCGCGGCGGCCGGGCCCGCCGACCGCCGACACCTGCTGGCCGGGATCCGCACCCGGGCCGACGAGCTCGCCGACCGGTGCGGAGCACCGCGCTGGACCGCGCAGCTCGTCCACGAGGACGGCGCCGGTCCCGACGTGGTCGGCCCGCTGCCCGACACGGTCGAGACCGACCTTCGGACCGTCGCGGGCACCCTGCGCCCCTACGTGGTCCGCTCGCACGTCTACGACGCCGTCCTGGACGCCTTCCGCTCCCGGTACGGAGCCGGCGGGCGCTGCGAGGACGCCGCCGGGTTCTTCATGCAGCTGCACGCCGACAGCACGTTCAAGGCCGCCTTCCACCGGGCGCGGATCAGCGACATGACGGTCGCCGCCACCGAGCTCGACGGGCGCGCCCACCTCCCGGTCGGGCGCACCTCGGCCCCGCCGTCCACCGCAGTGCTCTACCAGCTCGCGGCGAACGACGCCGAAGCGGCCCACCGCGGCGACTACCGCATGGTGGTCAACCAATACGGCAGTGCGCTCGGTGGCCTGGTCACCCGATTCGGGAGCCTGCTCGGCGAACAGGCGGTCGCGGACGCCCAGCTCGGCTGGCTGAGCTCGCTCTTCCCCGGCTGCGAGGTCCGCACCCTCACGTTCGCGAGCCAGGTCAACAACCTCCAGCACGCCGGGGCCGGCTACCTGCCGCAGATCCACTGGCCGGCCGAGCGGCAGCACCGCAGCGCCGACTCACTCGGCTTCGACCGGCTCGCTCTGCGGCACGACGCCGCGACCGACACCCTGGAGTTCGAGGACTCCACCGGGCGCCCGGTCGCGCCCGTGTACACCGGCATCGTGCCGGCCCACATCGCCACCGGAGCCGCCCGGCTGGCGCTGGCCGTCATGGACCCCTGGATCGACCGCTCGCCGCTCACCGGGGACAACCACCCGTTCCTGCGCGCTCAGGCACTGGCCGCCAGCGGGACCGAGGCCGTGGCCACGCCGCGGGCGACAGCGGGCCGCGTGGTGCTGCGACGGGCACGCTGGGTCCTCCCCGCATCCGCCTTCCCGGCGCCCGAGCGAGGCGAGTCCACAGCCGACCACCTGATGAGGCTGGACCGCTGGCGCCGTGACCGGAAGCTGCCCCGCGAGGTGTTCTTCCTCGCCCTGGGCGACGACCCGCTCGACGCCAACCGGCGCAAGCCCATGTGGCTCGACCTCGCCTCACCCCACTCCGTCGCCACCGCTCTCCCACTGATCGCGGGGGCGCACACGCTGCGCTTCGAGGAGGCGCTGCCCAGCCGTGAAGAGGCCTGGGTCGCCGGGTCGGACGGCCCTCGGATGTGCGAACACGTCAGCTTCCTGGCCTGGGACCGTCCCTCCGGAGATCACCGATGACCGCCACGACCGCTGTGCCGGACCGCCGCACCTGGCTGTACCTCAAGCTCTACCCCGGCCGCCTCGACCTGCTGGACGCGACCCTGATCGAGGTGGTGGCGCCGCTCGTCGAGCAGGTCGCGCCCTCCGCCACGCGCTGGTTCTACCTGCGTTACCTGGACGGCTCGGGCCCGCATGTCCGCCTCCGGTTCCACGTCGGCCTCGGCCAGGCCGACGCGCTCGTACTGCAACGGTCCGCGCTGATGGAGCAGTTGAGCCGCCTGACCGGCAGGCCCGGGCGCGCACCGCTGCCTGTCCTGCCCGTCCTCCCGACCGGCGAGGCCCGGTCGCGGATCGACGTCCGGTTCGACCTCTACGAGCCGGAGTATGCGAAGTGGGGCAGCCGTCAGTACCTGGAGGTCGCGGAGCGCGTCTTTCAGGCGTCCAGCTCGACGGCACTGCAGTTGCTCGTGGCCTCGGACGGCACCGTCGAACACCGGCTCGCGGTCGGCCGCCAGGTTGCGATGCAGTTCCTCGACCGTCTCGGCCTGGCCGAAGCAGAGCGCGACAGCTTCCTGCGGACCCACTACACCTGGTGGTCCGGTCTGAAGCACGCGGCACCCGCCGACGGCGCCGCCCGCGATGCCAACCTGCGGACAGCCCACGAACAGGTGCGTCCCGCAGTGCTGGAGAAGTCCGAACGGCTGGTTGAAGCGGGACATTTGATCGATATGGTCAACCGGTTGTGCGCCGATATGCTGATCGGTATCGAGAAGCGGGGGGCGCATCAGAAACCGCTGTACCTGGCTTTCCACCACCTGCACCTGACGCTCAACCGGCTCGGGATCGCACCCATGGAGGAAGCCCTGGTTTCCCTGCTGGCCGGGCCGGCGCCGGAACCCGGCGCCGCGAAGTCCGTCCGGAATCCCTCCGCGTTCCCCTCCGAGGAGTCGTAAGTGCTGGAACTTCACCAGGTCAGGAAGGCCTTCGGTGACCGTCAGGTCCTCCACGACGTGTCGATGGCCCTGGCACCCGGGAAGCTGACGGGCTTCGTCGGCTCGAACGGCGCGGGCAAGACGACCACGATGCGCATCATCATGGGCCTGCTCGCGGCGGACGCGGGAGAGATCAGCTGGCAAGGCTCGCCCCTCACGACCGAGCAGCGCCGGAACTTCGGGTACATACCGGAGGAGCGCGGGCTGTACCCGCGCCAGCCCGTGCGTGAGCAACTCGTGTACTTCGGCTCCCTGCACGGCATGACACAGCGTCAGGCCACCGCGCGGGCGAACGAGATCCTCGACATCCTCGGCCTCGCCGAGCGGGCCGCGGACAAACTGGAGGACCTCTCGCTGGGCAACCAGCAGCGTGCCCAGATCGCGGTCGCCCTGATGCACCGGCCCGAACTCCTGGTCCTCGACGAACCGTTCTCCGGCCTGGACCCGGAGGCTGTCGAAGCCCTGGGCGGCCTGATCCGCTCGTGCAGCGACGACGGCGTCCCGGTGCTGTTCTCCAGCCACCAGCTCGACCTGGTGGAGAAGCTCTGCGACGAGCTGGTCATCCTGTCCGGCGGCCGGATCGTGGCCGGCGGAACCGCCGCCGACCTCCGGGCGCGGCACGACTCCGTGATCCGCATCGACGCTCCGGCCCTCGACACCTGGATCCGCGACATCACCGGGATCAAGGTCCTGTCGGCGGACGGCGATTGTGCCCGGTTCACGCCGGTCGACGCAGGAGCGGCGGATACGGTGCTGCGCACGGCGCTGTCGCGCGGTCCGGTGTCCCACTTCGGCGAGGCGCCGGTGCCGCTGTCGGAGATCTACAAGGAGGTAACCCGATGACCGGGGCCCAGCAGAGGGAGCGGACCTCGCCGGTCTGGCTTCGTGTGGCACAGCGCGAGATCCGAGTCCGTACCCGGAGCAAGGCACTGTGGATATCGACCGTGGCGATGGTCGTCCTGATCGTCGGCGGGGTGATCGCCCTGCACGTCTTCTCCGGCCGCACCACGAACTACCAGGTGGCCGTCACCTCTCCGGCAGCCGCACAGGCCGTGTCCGCGGCCGCCCAGGCCACGTCGGAGGCCAAGATCGAGGCCCGGAACCTGGCCGACCGGGCAACTGCCGAGCAGGCGGTCAAGAACGGGGACGCCGACGCCTTCCTGTTCCAGGACAACACGGCCGGCGGGCCTGCCTGGAAGCTGGAGGCAAAGGGCAAGCCCGCGGCGGAACTTCAGGGCTACCTCGCCCAGGCGGTCGCGGCCCAGACCATGCAGCAGAACACCCAGACGCTCGGCGTCTCGCTGCCGGACGTCATGCGCGGCGCGGAGCTGACGCCCGTCGAACTGGACACCACTTCCGACCAGGCCGGCTACCAGTACGGCGTGACCTTCGTCTTCGGGCTCCTCTTCTTCATGTCCTGTCAGCTCTTCGGCACCACGACGGCCAACAGCGTGGTGGAGGAGAAGGAATCGCGGGTCGTCGAGGTGCTGCTCGCCGCGATCCCGACCCGTTCCCTGCTCATCGGCAAGGTCGTCGGCAACTTCGTACTCGGCATCGTTCAGATGGCCGCGTTCACCGCCTCGGGTGTGGTCACGGCGCTTGCGGTCGGCGGCGTGCCTCATCTCGGCTCGATCGCCGCCTCCAGCGGCTGGTTCCTCGTCTTCTACGTCCTCGGCTTCGGCACGGTCTGCTGCCTGTTCGCGGGGCTGGGCGCGCTGGCCTCCCGTACGCAGGACGTGCAATCCGCCACGGCGCCCCTTCAGATGATCATCATGGCCACGTACATGGTCTCGATCGTGGGTAAGGGAGCCGTCGTGACCGTCGCCTCCTACGTCCCCATCGCCTCCACCGTCACCATGCCGGCGCGGATCTTCGCGGGCACTGCTGCCTGGTGGGAGATCGCGACCTCCCTGGTGATCGCCGCGCTGTTCGCGGCGCTCACCGTCCGGATCGCCGCGCGTGCCTACCGCTCGTCGGTGCTGCACACCGGCAGCCGGCGCTCGCTGCTCGCCTCGTTGCGCGCGGACCGCGCCGAGGCCCGGCCGACGGGCGCGTAGCCCGCGCGTTCGGTCCGCCTCCGTCACCGGCCGGCACCTGACCGACCGGCCGGCCCAGAAAAGAAATGGAAGGAAACCATGAGCGACCACGTCGTCGTGGCCGAGATCGGCCTGACCAAGAACCGGTACGGCGCCGAGATCAAGACCTCCGAGCCGATGTCCCTGGAGCAGGCGCGAGCCTTCGCCCTGGAGGCCGCCCGCGGCGGCCACCCCGACTTCGCGCCGGCCGCGAAGGATGCCCGGGTGCTGCGGGTGGCGGCGGACCAGTACCTGGTGGTCGAGGGCCACCGGCTGAGCCCCGACAGCCTCAACCGGTTCACCGTGACCGAGGTCGTCGACCACAGCTGACCACCCCGACGCCAGAGCACCGCCGTTGATCGTCCCCCCGGCCGTTGACCGAGGGGACGATCGATCTGTCTGCGGACCTGGATCCGGGTGGCGTGATCTCGGTGAACGGCCGCCGACCCGGCGAAAGTGTGAGGCAGTCAACTGCTTCACACGATCGAACATCTGGCAAGATCGTGAGCGGTATGGTCGGTGCCTCGTTCGGCGGGGTGACAGCACCAGAGGAAGTCCCATGGTGACTCTGAGGATTCGGGGCTCGGCCGACCGGACCGCAGGGGATTGCCTGCGTCTGCCGGAGACGGCCTGCATCAGGCTCGTCGCCCTGCTGCCACCGCAGTGGCGGTGGCAGCAGACGATCGGCGACGGCTGTTTCACACTGGACGTACTGCTCGACGAACAGAGCGAGCTGGTCCCCGCACGCCTGCTCGTCGACCGCGCGTTCCGGGATCCCGGCCTGCGCGGCTGGACCTGGACACGCTAGCGCTGCCCGCAGTCGCGGCCGGCTCGGCGGGCGGAGCTCAGAGCCACCCCCGGTCGCGGGCGGCCAGCACGCCCTGGGCGCGGTGAGTGGCGTTCAGACGGCGCAGGAGGTGGGCGATGTGACCTCGGTAGGTCCGCACGGAGATGCCCAGCTCGCGAGCGCCCGCCTCGTCCTTCTCGACCCGGACCATGGTCTTCAGCACCTGCCGTTCGATCTCGCTCAGGTGCTCCTGGCCAAGGTCCTCGGCGGCCATCCAGAACCGCTCGAAGAGGGTGATGAGGCTGGAGATCATCCCCGGCTGGTGGACGATCAGCGCCCCGCGGCCGCTCTCCTGGGGGTCGATCGGCACCAGTGCGGTTCTCCGGTCGAAGATCAGCATGCGCTCCAACGGGCCGTCCAGAGTGCGGATGCGCGCACCCCGCGTACTCAACTCGGTGAGGTACTCGGCTGTTTGAGGGTCGTAAAGGGCATCGGTCCGCATGATCGTCCGCATGGCCAGACCGCGGCGCAGCGCCCGTACGTCGGCCTCCTGCGCGCCTTCGATGGCGGCGGTGGACAGCGGGCCGTTCGGCTGGACGGAGAGCAGCTCGTGGTGGGCGAAGAAGGCCAGTTCGTCGATGCGGGCCCGGACGCGGTCGGCGCCCTCGACCCGCTCCACGCCGTCCGGCGGGGACTGCCGCCGGCCGTCCCGCTGGTCGTCGAGCAGGACGTTGACCACGTGCCGGGACGAAATGACGCGCTGGATCTCCGCCTGGAGCTCGGTGAGCCTGGACTCGACCAGTCGTTCCATGACCAGGAACGGGTCCGGACGGGATCGCGAACCCGGGAGAGTGGCACAACGCTTCGGGCTTGGAGCCCGCCGTGTCCGGTCCGGCTCCAAGCCCGGTACGAGAGAAGCGATGGCGCCCGAAAGCCGGGACCTCCGTGGTTAGGCGGCGCGTCCGAAGCGGTCGGGGCGGCCCGATTCGAGGTCGGCCTCGGCAAGCGCGAGGGCGTCGGCCAGGGCGTGGACCGCCTCGTCCGCGGCGTACTTGAGCAGGTGCCCGTAGATGTTGATGGTCGTGGCCAGGGTGGAGTGCCGCAGGGTCTTGGAGACCACCGCCATGGGCACACCGGAGGTGATCATGATGGTGGCCGCGGTGTGCCGCAGGTCGTGCACCCCGATCCGCGGCAGCCCGATCTCGGCCGAGCGCCGGCGCAGCTCCTTCAGCACGTGCTGGGGCCGCAGCGGCGCGCCGTCCACCCCGGCGAAGACCAGTCCCTCCAACGGCGCGCCCGGCGGGAGCAGCGACTGCTGGTGGTCGGCCTGTCGCCGCAGGGCGTCCATGGCCCGCGCATTGAGGCTGACCCAGTTCAGGCTCGCCTTGGTCTTCGGCGGCCCCAGGTGCAGCTCGTTGTTGTTGACCGCGGACAGGGTCCAGCGGACGTACATCTTGCGCTCCATGAAGTGCACGTCCGTCCAGTGCAGGCCCAGTGCCTCACCGCGCCGCAGACCGGTCCCAAGGATCACCTCGAACAGGTCCCCCAGCTGGTCCGCGTAGTGCCGGGCGTTGTGGCGGAGGAACGCGGCGGCCTGCAGCGGGGTCCAGCACAGGCGCTCGGGCGAGGCCGGCCGCGCCGTGATCGCCCGCCGGGCCGGGTTGTAGGTCAGGCGCTTGCCGCGCACGGCCTGGCCGAGTGCGCTGCGCAGGGTCGCGCCGGCCCGGTAGACGGTGACCTGCCCGCGCCCGGCGGCGCGCTGGTCGGTACTCCACTTCTCGATGTGCCGGTCCTTCAGGTCGACAAGCCGCATCCAGCCGAAGGCGGGCAGCAGATCGTTGTGGACGTACGCCCGGTAGTTCGCGTAGGTGGAAGCCTTGAGGGTCTTCTCCTTCAACGCGAGCCACTCCAGCAGGTAGGCGCCGACGGTGATCTTCGGGTCTTCGAACACCCCGGTTCGCTCCGCGCCCAGTGCCAGCTCCAGTTGGTGCTGGGCGTCCTCCCGTGAGCGGTATCCGCTGCGGCGGCGGGTCTTTCGGTCCTCCTCCAGCCCCGGCAGGTCAACGGCGTACGCCCAACTACCGTGCCCTTCCTCCGCGTTCAATCGTGGGCAGGACGCTCCCAACTGCCGTCGACTCTCGTCGCGGCAACCACAGCGGCGGTAGACACGGCCCCGCGCGGCGAGCGGACTGTCGGTCATCAAGACTCCTTCGCTCAGGTGATCCTGAATCGACAAGTGCCCACCCGCCGCCGATTCCTTGGGAGTCGAGGAGCGGCGGGCGAGGCGTGCGGCGAGCGCGCGAAGCTCGCGACGGGGGCACGGATCCGGGGTGTGTAGACCGAATGCACCCGTCCGGCGGCAGGGCACACATCGCCTGGCGGCCGGGCAATTCGGCGGTCGATCGGCGATGTGCCGCAGCTGATCGACGGAAGCTGGCAGCTTTGCCGGGCTGCCGACGGGGCCGGCGGAATGCCACCGATGCGGCACGGGTATGCCAGTGGGCGTTTTCAACGCGATCACCGATCCGAGCCGCCCTGGCTGGGTGAGTTCCCGGGCTTCAAGGGCAAGGTCAAGCGTCACCCAAGTGGGCGGGTCAGGCGCGGCTCCGCCGTCGACCGGCAGGATGGCGCCGGTGACCATCGACGCGCGGTCGCTGAGCAGCCAGGCGGCGGCTTCGGCGACCTCGAGGGGCTCGGCCATCCGGCAGAGCGGGATCGACGCATTGATCCGCGCGACGACGCCGGCGGTCGCCGCCTCCCAGGTGTCGATCATCTGCGTGGCGGTGCCGCCGGGGGTGATGCCGTTCACCCGGATGCTCTGGGGGCCCAGGTCACGGCGGCGGTCTCGGTGATGCTGTTGAGCGCGCGCTTCATGGCGCCGTATGCGGGAAGGGCAGGGTTCGCCCGGCGGCTGCCGATGCTCGAGGTGTTCACGATCGCCCCGCCGCCGTTGCGGCGCATCAGCGCGGCCTCGGCCGTCATGGCGGTCCAGTGGGCCCGGAAGTTCACCGCGAACTGCTCCTCGACGTCCTCGTCGCTCGTGGTGTCGAGCGCCCCGGGCTGCTGGATGACCGCGCCGTTGTTGAAGGCGCCGTCGAGGCGTCCGTGCAGTTCCTCGACGCGGTCGACGGCGGCGCGGATGCTCGCACGGTCGGCGAGGTCCACCGGTACGGCGTCGGCGACGCCGCCCTCGGCGCGGATCCCGGTAACCAGGCGGTCGAGGGCGTCGGTGCTGCGGGCGGCGAGCACCACGGCGGCGCCCTCGCGGGTGAACAGCCGAGCCGCTGCCGCGCCGATGCCGCGGCCGGCGCCGGTGATGAACACGACCTTGCCAGTGAGAAGGCCGATGGGGGCGGTGGTGGTTTCGTACGTCATGCTGACAGCATCGACCGGCCCGGAATCCGTAGGCAGGCACAAGCAGTACCAGGATCCGCCGCCCCGAGGCGCGCACACTGGGGGCATGCACAAAAAGGAACTCGGGGCGTTCCTCCGCAACCGACGCGAGCGTCTGCGACCTGAGGACGTCGGCCTTCCCTCGGGTCCGCGGCGCAGAACCCCCGGGCTGCGCCGGGAGGAGGTCGCGGTCCTCGCGCACATCTCCACGGAGTATTACGTGCGGCTTGAACAGGGCCGGGCGCCACGCCCGTCAGGTGAGGTCCTCGCGGGAAGCGCAGGAGCGCTGCGGCTCAGCGAGAGCGAGTCCGACCACCTCCATGTCCTGGCAGGCACCTCGCCGATCCGGACCGGACGGCATTGCCGAGAGGTCCGCCCGAGCATTCTCACGCTCCTCGAACGGCTCCCGCAGACCGCCGCGTTCGTGACGTCCGCTGTGTTCGAGGTACTCGCGTGGAACGACCTCGCAACGGCGCTCATGGAGGACTTCGCCCGACTCGGTCCGGAGCAGCGCAACCTGGCCCGGAAGGCGTTCGTCGGGCCCGGCCGCGCCCGCGCCCCGCTGTACGGCGTCTCCGACGCGGCTGAGTTCCGGCACCACGTCGTCATGCGGCTGCGGACTGCCCTCGCCCGATATCCCGCAGACCCGGCGGTGGCCAGCCTCGTTGAGGAACTGCTCGACGGCAGCGCCGAGTTCGCCCGGCTCTGGGAGCGGCAGGACCCTCAGGCGGCGCCGATGCTCACGAAGTCGTTCCGGCACCCGGCCGTCGGAGAGATCACTGTCGACTGCGACTCCCTCGACCTCACCGACTCCGATCAGCACCTCGTGCTGTACACCGCACCGGCGGGATCGCCCAGTGCCGAAGCCATGGCGCTGTTGAACGTCCTTGGCCCCGAGAGTGTCGGCAGCGGGTGAGCTCGCCGTCGGTCGGTCAGGTCCGTCCGGTGGGGTCAGCGGAGTCCGAGGACCGCGTTGAGCAGTTCCTCGGGCGTCTCGACCTGGGGCAGGTGGCCGGTGCGGGGCAGCAGCGTGAAGGTGGCGCCCGGGATCGCAGCCGCGTAGGCCTTCCCGTAGTCGGGGTCGACGATGCAGTCGCTCTCGCCCCACAACACGTGTACCGGGAGAGCGAGTTCGCCGAGCCGCCGGAGCAGGGTCGGGTCGGTCATCGCGGGGCCGGCGTAGCCGACCAGGGCCCGCACGTCCGGGCTCGGCCCGGTGCCGCCGGCCGGTGGCCGCGGTGCCCTGCTCGGGTCGTGGAACGAGTACGTCTGGATCTCGGCCACCGACATGCCGCGGACGTCGGTCATCGGGTGGCCGTCGACCTGGATGCCGATGCCGTCGACGATGACCGCGTCGCTGACCCGGTGGCCGGCCCGGAGGGCGATCTCGGCTGCCAGCCAGCCGCCGAAGGAGTTGCCGATCAGGGTCACGTCGGTGAGGTCGAGGGTGTCCAGCAGTCGGACGTACATCTCGGCCAGTTCGGCGACGCCGGTCAGGCCTGTTGCCCTCGGGGTGCCGCCGAAGCCGGGGTGGGTGGGAAGCAGGACCCGCCTGCGGGTGCGCTCGGCGAGCAGGTCGGCGAAGCCCGCCATCGTCGGCACTCCACCTCCGCCGTGCAGCAGCAGAAACGGGTGGGTGCCGTCGCGATCCTGGACGGTCAGTTCGACGGTGCCCGCCGAGGCGACGTCGAGCCGGTGGGTCTCGGTGCGGGTGGGCGGGAGAGTGTCGGTCGGAACAGGGGTGGTCATCAAGTCCTCCAGAGACAGCCTGCGCAATGAGCAAGGAAGCTTATATAAGCATGCTTATGTAAGCAGGTTGAGTCAATGGGATAGGCTGGGGGGTATGAGACACCGCCCCGCCGAGGTGGGCCTTGCGGTCAAGCGGCTCCAGCACCGGCACCACCGAGCCCTCAACCGTGCATTGGCGCCCCTCGGGCTCTCCCTCGTGCAGTGGGACACCTTGCGCCACCTGCACGAGAACCCGGACGCCTCCCTGCACGACCTGGCGGTGCTGACCTTCCAGACCGATCAGTCCTTCGGTTCGCTAGCGGGCCGCATGGTCGACCGAGGGCTGATCGAGCGACTTCCCGGGCCGGGTCGCGCGGTGAGGCACCGGATCACGGAGGAGGGCGCGCGACTGCGCGCAGAAGGCCAGGCCATCGCGGATGCCCTGCTCACGTCCTCGTTCCAGAACCTCTCGGCCACCGAACTCGACCAACTGGGCGCACTGCTGGACAAGGCTCTCGGCTCCGACCCGGCGGGCGGTGCCGCGCACCCGTAGCCACGCATCGGTCGGTGGCCGGGACCGGGACGCCATCGGGGTCATGAGCGTCCTGGGATCTGTCCGGGCCGTGTCGGCTGCGCGTTTCGAGCCGGGTCTGTCCTTCACGCGGACGTGGCGCGAGAGCACCACGGCTCCCTGGGCGTCCCTGCGTGGGCGTGATCGGGAACGAGTTCGTGTTCGGACAGTGGCTTGTCCGGCTATGGGTCGCGGCCGAGGTGTCGGAGGGTGAGCTCGGGGAATGCGACGCCGCCGAGCTGCCCGGCGGGTCCGTGGACGGCAAAAGCCTGCACGGCGCCGCCAGGGTGAAAGGGCCGCAGGATTCCACCTGCTTGCCGCCGCGGAGCACGCCACCGGCCTGGCCCTGGCCCAGCTGCAGGTCTATCCCATGACCTGCCGTCCGCTGGCGGTGAAGGACGTCCTGACCGGCAGGCCCGCGAGCGTGCCCGCGGACTGCTCACGGCAGTCGGTCTCGAAGGCCGCGAACACGCGCACCCCGACCAGCTGTCCGGCGGCCAGCAACAGCGGGTGGCGCTCGCCCGGGCCTTGGCCGTCCGGCCCCGGCTGCTGCTCGCGGACGAGCCCACCGGCAGCCTGGACTCCACCACCGGCGCACAGATCACCGAGCTGATGCTGAAGCTGGCCGCGGAGCACGGCACAACCGTAGTGATCGCCACCCACGACGACGGAGTCGCAGCAGCCTGCGACCGCATAGTGAGGGTCAACGACGGTCGACTGGCCCTCTCCTGATCTGAATCAGCGCGCCGTTCCTGACCCGATCGGCACCCTCTCGCGCTACGCGACACGTTTGCCACCTCTCACGCGCCTCTCACGGACTGGATGTCATGAGGCGGCATTGGGCGTCACGTGTGCTGGACGCCGTAGGCCCTGACCTGCGAGTTCTAGACTGAGCGGACGGACCATCACCCCCTTTCGACCGCTGGGGGTCAAGGGGTCGCAGGTTCAAATCCTGTCGTCCCGACTTGCATAGCCGCAGGTCGTAGGCCGTTTCCGCTTCTGGCGGGAGCGGCCATTCTGGCGTTTGGTCAGCTGGTGGTCGCATGGTGGTCGCGTCCGATCACAGCGGGATGGGCGCCTGAGCTGCGTGTTGGTGGTGGTTCCTGCGTCGGCGGCCGGCGAGGTGGTCGCGGAACTGGTCGATCAGGTTCCTTGGCCTCTCTGCGCGTTGGGTGGTGTGGAGGGCGAGTTCGGCGCTGTCGAGGAGGCGGGCGATGGCGTCGACGGCTTCGCGGGCTGCTTGGCGGGTGAGGTGGCTGTAGATGTTCGCGGTGGTCGACAGCGTGCGGTGGCGCAGGGTCTTGGAGACGACCACGAACGGGACGCCGGCGTCGAGGGCGAGGGTGGTGGCGAGGTGGCGCAGGTCGTGGACGGCGATGCGGGGGACGCGGCCTGGTCGCAGAGCTTGTGGAAGCGGTTGAGGACGTAGTGGGGGTCGAGCGGGCGACCGTGGCGTTGGAAGACGTAGCCGTGGGCGGGGATGGCGAGGCCGAGGAAGTGGTGGTCGGCCTGGTCTTCGAGGGCTCGGCGGGCGCGGTCGTTGAAGCGCGGCCAGTGTGAAAAACAGGGGGAGGGGCACGCGGCGATGCCAGCGGGAAGATCGAGCGGTACGGCAGTCGTGGAGAAATCGGTCGCGTCGGAGACGGCGCGACCGGAGACGGCCGTGCCACTTCCTGCGCTGCGTGCCCCCGATCACCGGCTCGGCCGTTTCTGGCGCACCCGGGCGTGGTGGAACACCCCGCGCCTGGTGCGTGGGCTGGCCGGGCTGTGCCTGGTGGCGCTGCTCGGCGCCGGCACGGCGACCGCCACCGTTCTGGGCGGCGCCCGCGACGGCACGGACGTGATCGGACACCAGGCCGCCCCGCAGGTGGTGCGCTCGGCCGACCTCTACTTCGCGCGCGCGCTTCACGGCGGTCACCGTCGCCGGGCTGCCGCCCGCGATGATCTTCGTGCTGGGTGCCGTGCTGTCCAGCACCGACCCGGTGGCCGTCACGGCGCTCGGGCGCCGGCTGGCGCTGCCGGGGCGCGTCCAGGTGCTGGTGCAGGCGGAGAGCCTGTTCAACGACGCCACCTCGCTGGTGCTGTTCAAGGTGGCCGTCGGCATCGCCGTGGTGGTCGGCACCTCGGTGAGCGTGCCGGCGGCCGGTGGGGAGTTCCTGCTGCTCGGGGGCGGCGGCAGCCTGGTCGGCGCCGCCATCGCAGGCCTGGTGTGGCTGGTGCGCCGCCGCACCACCGACCCGGTGCTGGAGACGGTGGTCGCGCTGGTCACTCCGTACGCCGCCTACGTGCTGGCCGAATCCGTGCACACCTCGGGCGTCACCGCGGTCGTGGTCGCAGGGGTGCTGCTCGGCCGCTCCGGCCACCGCCTCACCGACGCCCACATCCGCCTCCAGCTGGGCGCCGTGTACGCCGTGGTGGTGTTCCTGCTGGAGAGCGTCGTCTTCTCGGTCGTCGGCCTGGAACTGCCCACGCTGGTCCGGGACCTGCCCGCGGGCATCAGCCTGTGGCCACTCCAGTCGTCGAGGAGATCGGCTCGGATATGATCCTTCACTTTTGCATTCAGCCCGGCGTGACTACGTTTGTCTATCCGCCTGCCGACCTCGCAATCCCGGCGTACAAGGACAGGGACTCCTGCTGATTCTCCGCCTGGAAATGGCTGACCGGGGCGCCGCCTGAAGAGGTGGCGCCCCGGTCGGTTCGTTTAGGGGTTTACGGGCGGGCTCTCGCTGGAAGGTGGTCGCGCAGCGGGCCGACCGCCAGTCCTTCTCGGGCACAGCGCTCCAGGAGCCGGGGCAGTGCGCCGAGGGTGGCCCGCCAGGAGCCGGGAGCGGAGGTGACGTCGGAGTCGTGCAAGAGGACGGTGCCTCCGTCAAGTGGGGATCGGGTGACGGTCCGTAGCACGGATTCGGGGGTGGCCCTGGCAGTCCAGTCGCGACCCCAGTGGCTCCAGAGGACAGGAGTCAGCCCCAACCGTCGGGCGGCTGAGAGTGCGGAGAGACTGAACACTCCGTATGGCGGGCGGTACCAGCGTGGTGCGGTCCCGGTCAGGTCGGCGACGAGGTCTCGGGCGCGGCGGACGTCGTCCCAGGCGTAGTGTGGGGAGCGGAGCAGCATCGGATGATGCCGGTAGCCGTGGACGGCGACCTCGTGGCCGGCCTCGACGAGGTCGCGACCGATCGATGGGGCCCGGAGGAGCATCCGGCCGAGTAGGAAGAACGTCGCCTGGACGCCTGCGCGTTCCAGCTCTGCCAGGAAGAGTGGTGTGGAGCGGGGATCCGGGCCGTCGTCGAAGGTGAGGGCCACATGACCTGGCTGGCCCAGGCCGCTGAGGCAGGGGGCGAGGTAAGGGCGCAGCGGGCCCACCGCAGTGAGGGCGGGCAGGCTGTGTGCCGCGATGGCGCCGGCGACCACGGTGGCGGAGACGGTCAGAGCACGGCTGGCGGTGGTGGGTGGGCGGTTCACTCGGCGGCGTTCAGGCTGAGTGCGGGCGGCTCCGGTGCGAACGGTACGAGCTGAGCCAGCTGGCCGGGGCCGGTGTGCCCGGGGATGGGGCACGGGTTCACGAGCCGTGCGATGGTGTGGTCGGGTGTCGGCCAGGCGGAGAACGCCTTCAGGGGGCCGGTCGCCCACCGGCCGGGAGCTTCGAGCACGGCCCGCAAGGTGGCGGCGAGCGCGGTCTTGTCGCGGATCCACACCGCGAGCCCGGCCTCGTTGAGCGCGGCCGCATTGCTGACTCCGTGACCAGGCAGGCATCGGTAACTCACCACGGGGACACCGCTTGCCATCGCCTCCAGGGAGGTGAGGCCACCGGCGTTCTGGACGACGACATCGGCGCTACGCAGCAACGCGGGCATGTCGCTGACCCAGCCAAGCGGCACACCGACACCGGTCTCGAGCAGGTGGTCGCGCAGAGCGGTGTTGCCACCGCAGGCGATGACGGGTATCGCAAGGCGGGTGACGGCGATCTCCCGAGCCGTCTTCTCCACGTCTCCCACGCCCCATGAACCGGCTACCACCAGGGCCAGTTGAGGGCCTATCGGCAGTCCAAGGCGGGCACGCTCGCTGCGGCGCTCCTCCTCACTCGAGGACGGGCGGAACGCGGGCGGCACGAGTGGTCCGGAGACGACGACTTCAGCCGCTCCGCGACGGTCGGCCTCGGCGGATGCGACGGGGTGCAGGGCGAGGTGGAGGTCGACTCCGTCGGCGACCCAGAGCGGGTGGACGGACATGTCAGTGAGGAAGGTGGCCACCGGGGCGGTCAGTCGCCCGGTGCGGCGCAGTCTTCCGAGCGCCTGGCTGGCCAACGGGTAGGTGGAGACCACCGCAGCGGTGTCCGGACCCGTCACCGCGACGGTGCGGCGGGCGGCCAGCCGCGCGAACATCCCGCCGACGGCACGTCCGAGGCGGCCGTGCCGTTCCAGGGCGCTCAACATCCACCCCCATGCCCATGGGGCGGCGTGCAGTTCGAAGGCATAGGCGTTGCGAAGCACTCGGCCGAGGCGCGGCGACAGCAGATTGAGGAAGTCATGGCGATCGACCTCGTAGCCGGCATCCGTCAGGCGGCGGGACAGTTCGTCGGCCGCCCCGTCGTGACCGGCTCCGATCTCGGCCGAGATCACGACGATTCGCCTCGGTGGTGATGCCATCTGAAGTCCTTTCGGCGCGGCTAAGCGCGTCAATGTGAAGCGGCCCGGCAACGCGCCAGGGCGCGTTGCCGTCCGGCAAGGGGACGTCTCCCCGGTGTGCGTCGTCCTGGCGGGTGGGGCCGTCAGTGGATGCGGATGCCGCCACTGGCGGTGGTCACGGTCAGGGAATGGGCCGCGTTGCGATCGTTCGGCACATCGACCTGCGGTGTCGTGCCCGTGTTGCGGGTGGTGACGTCGTAGCCGGCGGCTGAGGGGACGGAGAGGTCCACCGCGCCGTCCTTGGCGGTCACGTTCACCGGCACCAGCAAGCCCGACCCGAACTGGCGGGAGGTCTTCGCGCCCTTCCAGGTCAACGCCGAGCTGATGGCCCGCTACCCGGCGGCGGTCTTCATGCACGACCTGCCCGCCCACCGCGGCGAGGAGGTCACCGCCGATGTGCTCGACGGCCCGTCCAGCATCGCGTTCTGGCAGGCCGGTCACAAGCTGCACAGCGCCATGGCGGTGCTCGAGTGGTGCCTGTGCGGTCGGGGCGAGCCAGCCGGCCGGGCGTGAGCGTCGCCGCCCCGGTCGCCGGTCAGGTCACCGCGGCCGGGGTGCCACGGCGGCGGAGCCGTGCGCACCGCGGGCGGCCAGCCTGCGGGCGACCCCGTCCGCGAGCAGCAGCAAGGCGGCGGTCACCAGCGCGGCCATGTGTTCGTAACCCGCCAACTCCGGGTCCACCGCCGTGATCGCGGCCGTCAGCAGCACCACGCCCAGCGCGGTCCAGCGCGCCCCGAACCGCCAGGCGACCAGCAGGCCCAGCCCGATCACGGCCGCCGACGGCCCGGTGTCCCGGACCTGGGCGAATGCGGCGGGCAGGTGGAGCAGGTGGCCGGGCGGCCGGGACACCCCGAAGCGCGCGTAGCAGGTGCCCACCAGCGAGCAGGCGTACCCGACGGCGAGCGTGCGCCACGGGCCGAGGGTCAGCTCGGCGATCGCGAAGACCACGAACACCTGGGCCAGCGCCCCCCAGACCGGCAGGCCCAGGGCCGGCACGAATATCGAGACCGGGAAGCGCAGCAGCGCGACGTCCCACGGCTCGGTGGCCCGGACCACGCCTATCCGGGAGACGAAGGCCGCTCCGCTCGGGAACTCGTCGACCGCCGCGAACAGCAGCACCAGGCAGCTGGAGACCACGGTGAGGGTCAGTGCGGCGGCGCCCCTGGCCCGCAGCCGGGCGCGCGCCCGGCGGTAGAGCAGGCCCCACTCGCTCTCGGCCGCGCGCCGGATGCCGGGATTGTTCACGACGGTCCTCCAGTCCCGATCAGGAGTCGATGGTGGCCGCACACCGGTCCGCGGCACCGGCGTGCGGCCGGCCGTCGGAGCCCGAGGTGCACGGCCGCAGCAGCGCGAAGTAGGCCAGGTCCGGTCCGGACTGCCGGATGACGTGCAGGCCGACGGCGTTGGCGTGCCGGGCCAGGGTCGCCGGGCGGATCTGGTGGCGGTCGAAGAACTCGCCGACGACCAGGCGACCGGTCGGCTTGAGGACCCGGCGCAGCTCGCTCAGGGCGGCGGGGACGTCCGGGATCTCGCCCAGCGCGGTGACCAGGTAGGCGGCGTCGAACGTGGCGTCATCGAAGGGGAGTTCGCGCGCGTCGGCCAGGGTGGGGACGATGGTGTCGAGGCCGGATCCGGCGGCCCGGCGCATCACGTGGTCGAGCATCTCCTGCTGGATGTCGACGATGTCCAGCCGGCCGTCGGTGCCGAGCCGGGGCGCCACCTGGAGCGACTGCAGCCCGGTGCCGGGACCGATCTCCAGCATCCGCTCGCCCGGCAGCGGCTGGAGCTGCTCGGCCAGCCGCTCCCAGGACAGGAACGGCAGTGGCAGGTCGAGCAGTCGGTGCTGCGCGTAGGGGTACGGCGCGGAGTCGGTCACCCACCAGGCGGTGGCCGCTGCCGCGACCGAGGCGCCCGCAAGGGCCCAGATGCCGGCCTTGCCGAACGGGGCGCGCAGGGGTGAGGAGGGGTGGCGCATGGTTCTTCTCCAACGTTGGTCGTCGGCGTGGGGCGGTGGTGCCCGATCAGTGAATGTGGATGCCGCCGTTGGAGGCGGCCACGGTGAGGGAGGCCGACGCGCCGTCGGAGTTCGGCAGGTCGATCTGCGGCGCGGAGCTGCTGCTGTGGGCGTCGATCCGGTAGCCGGTGCTCGAGGGCACCGCGAGGTCGACCGCGCCGTCGCCGGTCGTCATGGTGCACCGTCGGGCGGTGCGGCTTGGGGTATTGATCGTTCCACTCCTCGTTCTCGGGAAGGCCGGTGGCCTTCACCGGTGGTTCGCGGTGGCGGTGCGGGGCGGCGCACGCCGACCGCCACCTGGACGCGGCCGGCCCGCGCACCTGTGTGCTCGTCCTCGGC